>JBKJKS010000220.1:0-9102 GCA_046597295.1 Saprospiraceae bacterium | reverse complement strand
TTCCGGCAGGCCCTCACCGCTGACTGGAAACCGACCCAGGTCCCGGTGAGCGTACACACGGCCCTGCTGAAAAACAAGATGATCGAGGACCCCTTCTACCGCGATAACGAGGCCAAGCTGCAATGGATCGAGGAGAAGGACTGGGAATTCCAGACCACCTTCGACGTGGATTCCATCACAATGCAGCGCAAGCATATCGAACTGTCTTTCAAGGAGTTAAACACCTATGCGCACGTTTATCTGAACGATAGCCTAGTGCTGGAGACGGATAACATGTTCCGTACCTGGCGCACCGACGTGAAGAAATGGCTGAAGCCCAAAGGCAACCGCCTGCACGTATACATCGAAAGCCCGACCGTGAAAACCAATGCCGACTGGAAAGCCCTGGGCTACGAGTTGCCGGGGGGCATCCGCACCATGTCGCGTACGGCGCAGTTCCACTACGGCTGGGACTGGGGGCCGCGTTTTGTGGGCGGCGGCATCGGCAAAGCCCCGGAAATCATCGCCTGGGACGACTTTATCATCGAAGACCTGTACGTCACAACCCAAAAGATCACGCCGGAAAAGGCTACGCTGGTCGCCCGTTTCCGCTACCAGGCGGATGAGAACATGGGGGTAAGTGTTATCTCCCGCCACGGCAAACGCAAGTCGCTGGAAGACCGCCAGCTGCTCGCCGGGGTGCACGAGGATTCGGTGACCTTCGATGTCGACCAGCCCAAACTCTGGTGGTGCGTCGGCATGGGCGAACCTCACCTGTACGATTTTTCGGTGGAGGTAAAACGCGGTGTGCGTATTCTGGAAAGACTGGAGTCGCGCATGGGCATTCGCACCATCGAGCTGGTGACCCAAAAAGACAAGGAGGGCGAATCGTTCTATTTCAAACTGAATGGCCTACCTGTTTTTGCTAAGGGCGCCAACTACATCCCGCAGGATATTTTTCAGGACCGGGTGACCGCCGACCATACCAAAAAACTGCTGGATGCGGTGGTGGCTTCCAATATGAACATGCTGCGCGTGTGGGGCGGCGGCATCTATGAAGACGACCTGTTCTACCAGCTCTGCGATGCCCGCGGCATCCTGGTCTGGCAGGATTTTATGTTCGCCTGCGCTCTGTATCCCGGTAATGGAAAGTTTTTGAAAAGCGTCGCCGCCGAAAGCTATGAACAGATTGAGCGGCTGCGCCAGCATCCCTGTATGGCCCTCTGGTGCGGCAATAACGAGAACAGCGAAGCCTGGAACCACTGGGGCTGGCAAATGCAGTTCACCGAAGCCCAGCGCAAGCAGCTTTGGCGCGACTACGAGATCCTGTTCGTGGATATTTTGCCCACCTACGTGTCCAATTTTGCCAACGGCATTCCCTACTGGGAAAGCTCGCCCAAATACGGACGCAGCAACGCCAAATCGCTGCAGGAAGGCGACGCACACTACTGGGGCGTCTGGCATGATGAAGAGCCTTTTGCGATGTTCGACAAGAAGGTGCCGCGCTTTATGAGCGAATACGGCTTCCAGTCCTTTCCCGAGTGGCGTACCATCGAATCGTTCACCCTGCCGGAAGACCGCCAGTTGGAAAGCCCGGTCATGCTGGCCCACCAAAAGCATCCGCGGGGCAATGTGCTGATCGCCGAATACATGAAACGCGACTACCGGCCGACCAAAAATTTTGAGGACTTCGTCTACGTCAGCCAGCTGCTGCAGGCCGAGGGCATCCGCACCGGCATCGAGGCGCACCGCCGCAACAAGCCCTACTGCATGGGCACCCTGTACTGGCAGCTCAACGACGTGTGGCCGGTGGCTTCCTGGTCGAGCATCGATTACTTCGGCCGGTGGAAAGCCCTGCAATACTATGCCCGCGATGCCTACCGGCCCGTGGTCGCACTCCCCATTCTGGAAGACGATATTTTAAAAATTTACGGGGTGTCCGACTCGGTGCAGGCCGTGCAGGCGACCTTACAGGTGCGGGCGCTGGCGCTGGATGGCCGTCAGCTGAGCAGTGTCACCGTACCGGACCTGAACTTACGCCCGGATTCCAACCGCCTCCTTTATCAAGGCTATTTAAAAACCATCCTGGATAAACACAGTATCGAAGACGCCGTGGTGGAAATCACTTTGAAAAATGGGACGGACGAACTACTGTACCGCCGCTTGTTCTATGGCGTACCGCCCAAAAAACTGACGTTGGCGCAGACCAAAGTGACCTGGCAGACCAAGCAAGTGAACGAAGGGTACCAACTAACGCTGCAGTGCGACCGGCTGGCTAAAAACGTGCTGCTCCAAACCAGCGCGGACGGCACCTTCAGCGACAATTACTTCGACCTGCTGCCCGGTGAGCGCAAAGTCGTGCTGTTCAAAACGAAAAGCGTACTGGACACTCCGCAGACGGCTTTCAAGGCAAAAAGCCTGGTCGAAACCTATTAACATAGTTACTCACCACGACGGCACGACGGGACAGACGTAAAATATTGATTTTTAAATACTTAATCGTCGTGTTCCGTCGTCCCGTCGTGGTAAAAAATTCGACTCCGCTTGTCTGGAAAGGGGCCCGGACCCACAAAAGCAACCCCAAAAATCCGCCCGCCGGTTTTTCCCCGTTTTGCCGACCTTCGCCGCCCATGACACGGACGCTTATGCGCAACCCCTGGCTGTGGCTGGGCTTTGGTCTTCTGATAGTGGTCATTCGCGGCCTTTTTCTCGACGTGATGGACGTGGATGCTGCCCAGTACGCTTCCATCGCCATGGAAATGGGACAGCGCAATACCTGGCTGCAGGTGCTGCACCGCGGGGCGGACTACCTCGACAAACCACCGCTGTTGTTCTGGACCTCTGCTGCGTCGATGCGACTATTCGGAATGCATAACTGGGCCTACAAAATACCCTCCCTGCTCGGTGCGCTGGTCGGCGTCTACGCCGTCTATCGATTCGCCAAACTGTTCTACAATACCCAAACGGCGCGCCATGCCGCTTTCATCCTGGCTTCCAGCGTCGGCGTGCTGGTTATTTGTAACGACGTACGCACGGATACGCTGTTGCTGGGGATGACCGCCTGCGCCGTCTGGCAACTCGCTGCCTACGTGCAGGCCAACCGTTGGATCAACCTGCTGGGCGCTGCCCTATTCGTCGGGCTGGCCATGCTGGCCAAAGGCCCCATCGGCCTCGTGCTGCCGGCTTTTGCGGTCGGCACCCACCTGCTGCTCCGCCGGGATTGGCGTCGGCTGTTCCACTGGCCCTGGCTGGTCGGTTTGGGTGTGGCCGCGCTGGTGCTGGCGCCCATGGCCTGGGGTTTGTACCAGCAATACGACCTGCATCCGGAGAAAATAGTGAACGGGCGCAGTGGAGTGTCCGGGTTGTGGTTTTTCTTTTGGGAACAAAGCTTCGGGCGCATCACCGGCGGAAACGTCTGGAAAAACGACACTTCGCCCGCCTATTTCCTGCACGTTTACTTATGGGCGTTTTTACCCTGGCCCCTGCTGCTATTAGCCAGTCTGCGGCAGCGCCTGCGGGAAGTGATCCGGCAAAAATTTCACCTGCAGGACGATACGGAAGCGTACTCACTGGGTGCTTTTCTGCTCACTTTCATCGCGCTCTCCTGGTCGCAGTACAAACTGCCGCACTATATTTTTATTACCCTGCCCTGGGCTGCGGTGCTGGTAGCCCGCTGGCTGAATCAGCCACTGCCGAAACCAGCCCGGCGCCGCTGGATGATTGCGCAATATCTGGTGCTGGCAATAGTGGCCCTCGCAGCCTTCCTGCTGGCAGGCTGCGTTTTTCCAACCTGGAATCCGGTGGTTTGGGGCCCGCTGCTGAGCATTTTTGTGTGGTTGGCTATCCGGATTTTCGACTCCCCTTTTCCCGAAAACGCCGCCGACGCTCTGGTGCAGCGGAGTGTGCTGGCGCTGCTGGGTGCTGCTTTTGTTTTAAATTTCCACTTTTACCCGCAGTTGCTGCCCTTTCAAAGTACTTCTACGGCCGCCCATTGGGTTCAACAAAATGGTATACCGGCCGATCGCCTCGCTTTTTTTAACCGCCATGGGCACGCCCTGGATTTTTACAGCGGGCACATTTTGCCGGAAATGATGAGCGCGGAACAAATACAAAGCTGGACCGCTGCCAACGGCGCCCTGTGGGTCTACACGGACCAGTTTGGCCGCGATCACTTGGCCCGGGCCGGACTGCGGTACACAGAAGCAGCCTCCTTTCCCCATTTTCAGGTGGCGCTGTTAAGAATCGCTTTTCTGAACCCCGCCACGCGCCCGCAGACGCTTAATCCCGTCTATATCCTGAAAATTTTGCCAAATTAAAATCCAGTCGGCCGGATGGGCGAAACTGCGTACTTTTCCAAAATCTTAGCGTTCTTTCAACCAAGCGCCTATTCATGGAAAATAAGACCAACCCGATCCCAAAAATGGAAAAACCCTGGCTGCAACACTATCCGGCCGGCATTCCTGCCAATATCGATCCCAGCCAGTACACCAGCCTGCTGAGCATGGTGGAGGAAAGCTTCCAAAAGTACCGCGATCTGCCCGCTTTCGTCTTCATGGGGCGAACGCTTACTTTCGGCGAAGTGGACCGCCTGAGCACCCAGTTCGGCGCCTACCTGCAGTCCCGCGGCCTGGAGCCGGGCGACCGCATCGCGCTGATGATGCCCAATTTGCTCCAGTATCCCATTGCCCTCTTTGGCGCCTTGCGGGCTGGGCTGATCCTGGTCAATACCAACCCGCTGTACACCCCGCGCGAGATGAAGCACCAGTTCATTGATTCGGGCGCCAAAGCCATCATTATTGCTGAAAATTTCGCGGCCAATCTGCAGCAGATCATGGCCGAAACGCCGATCAAAACGGTGATCGTGACCAGCATCGGCGAAATGCTGGGCCTGAAAGGCTGGATCGTCAATTTCGTGGTTCGCTACATCAAAAAACTGGTGCCTAAGTTCAGCATTCCCAACACGGTGCTGTTCAGCGCTGCTGTGGCCCAGGGACGCAAATTCACCCTAAAGCCTTTCACGTCGGCCCTGGACGATACCATCATTTTGCAGTATACCGGCGGCACTACCGGTGTCTCCAAAGGTGCCATGCTGACCAACCGCAACATGCTGGCCAACATGATGCAGATTCGCGCCTGGCTGTCGCCGGTGCTACCCGCCGGCGCGGTGGTCGCGCTCTGCCCGCTGCCCCTCTACCACATCTTCGCCTTTACGGTCAATTGCCTGGCTTTCATGAGCGTCGGCGGCGTCAACGTGCTGATTGTCAACGCCCGAGATCTACCGGCGCTCATCAAGGAGTGGGGAAAATACGGGCCCAACATCGTAACCGGGGTGAACACTTTATTCAATGCGCTGCTGCACCATCCGCAGTTTGCCGGCCTCGATTTCAGTAGTCTGAAAGCCTCCGTCGGCGGCGGCATGGCTGTCCAGCGGGCCGTTGCCGAACGCTGGCAGCAGGTGACCGGCTGCCAGCTCACCGAGGGCTACGGTATGACCGAATCCAGTCCGGTTATTACCGTCAATCCGGTGGATAGCACCATGCGCCTGGGCACCATCGGCATGCCGGTGCCGTCCACCGATCTGCGCATTGCCGATGAACAGGGCCAAGCCCTGCCGCCCGGCCCCGATCATATCGGCGAGCTCCAGGCCAAAGGCCCGCAGGTGATGAAAGGCTACTGGCAACGCCCCGACGAAACCGCCCTTACTTTAAAGGACGGATGGCTGTGTACCGGCGACATGGGCTTCATGCACCCGGATGGATTTTTCCAGATCGTGGACCGCAAAAAAGACATGATCCTGGTGTCGGGCTTCAATGTGTATCCCAATGAGATCGAGGAGGTGCTGGCCATGCACGCCAAAGTACTCGAATCCGCCGCCGTCGGCGTGCCGGACGAACGCTCGGGCGAAGTGGTCAAGGTATTCATCGTCAAGAAGGACTCCTCCCTGACTTCGGAAGAAGTGATCGCCCATTGCCGCGAAAACCTGACCGGCTATAAAGTGCCCAAGCAGGTGGAGTTCCGTACAGACCTGCCCAAGACCAACGTCGGTAAGATCCTGCGGCGGGAACTACGGGATAAATAGGTTTAGGTGGTCGGTACCGCCAGTTTTCCTCAGATTCCTACGGAAGGACAAAAAATCGGCTTGTAATTATGTGCATTTAACGAAATTATACATTATTAATTAATTTATTCAAACTTTAGTGTAATATATTTGAAAAATATAAAAGTTGAAAATACCTTTGCCTGATCAAACAAAGGGGCCTTTGGCCGGTATGGAGAACAGAACAAAGAGCGATGAAAAAAAGGAGTTGGTTCTGCGGGCGGCATCCGAAGTATTTGCGCGCTACGGCTTCGACAAGACCACCCTCGACGACATTGGCAAACGGGCCGGGCTGAACAAAGCCAGCCTCTACTACTACTTTAAAAACAAGGAGGACATATTTGTCGCCGTCGTGCTGGCCGAAACCCAGGCGTTTATGGCCGACCTGCAAACCCGTACGCTGGCGTATCCCGACGTGCGGAAGCAAATCCGCTTTTTCCTGACCGAACGCATTCGCCGTTACGGCGAAGTGCTGCACCTGACCCGGATGTCGGTGGATAATCTCCACCGGCTGGAACCTATTTTTGACGAACTGTATCAAGAGACCAAAGCCGGAGAACTGGCCTTTCTGATTAACCTATTGCGCAAGGCGGTCACCGAGAATGCGCTGACCCTCACCCTGCCCTCGGCGGTACTGGCCGAACATTTGTTTTACCTGTCCGACGCGCTGAAAAACGGGATCGTGCGCACCGCCACCACGCTCCACGCGGGAGAGATCGACTTTACACCTGCCATAGAACAAATGGAGTTTTGGCTAAAAACCGTGTTGCGCTGAGGGTAATTTGTTGAAATGAGCAGTTATCTGGCCCAAATGGTGCGCAGTGCCCAGGAGCATACGCATTAGTATCGGCGGGTTCAGCCGCCGAACGCCCACACGGAAAAGCGCAGCATTGACCTGCGCAGGTCGGCAGCTGAACCCGCCGCTAAAACTCCGCGCTGCCCGGATACCGTGGAAAAGCGATCACGTCACGGATGTTGGTCATGCCGGTTACGAACAGCACCAGCCGCTCGAAGCCGAGGCCGAAGCCGGCATGGGGGCAGGAGCCGAAACGCCGGGTGTCCAGGTACCAGCTTAATTCTTCCGTGGAGACGTGCATGGCTTCCATGCGCTGCACCAGCCGGTCAAAGCGTTCTTCGCGCTGCGAGCCGCCCACGATCTCGCCGATGCCCGGAAACAGAATATCCATAGCGGAGACGGTAGGCCCGGGTACGCCCTCGGCGGATTCGTCCTGCCGCATGTAGAAAGCCTTGATGGCCGCCGGGTAATTAGTCAGGATGACCGGTTTTTTAAAATGTTTTTCCACCAGGTACCGCTCGTGTTCGCTTTGCAAATCGGTGCCCCAGCCTTCCACGGGGTATTGGAATTTCCCCTTTTTGTTTGGATTGGAATTTTTCAAAATATCGATCGCCGCCGTATAGGTCAGCCGCTCGAACTGGTTTTCGGTGACAAAGCGCAGCTTTTCCAGCAACGACAATTCCGACCGCTGATCCTGCGGCTTGCTTTTCTCTTCTTCCAGCAGGCGGTCCTCCAGTATTTTCAGGTCATCGGGACACTGCTCCAGCGCGTAACGAATGACGTACTGCAGCATTTCCTCGGCGAGGTTCATGTTATCCTGCAGATCGGCAAAGGCGACTTCGGGTTCGATCATCCAGAATTCGGCCAGGTGGCGGGTGGTGTTGGAATTCTCGGCACGGAAAGTCGGCCCGAACGTATAGATCTCGCCCAGCGCCAACGCCCCCAGCTCGCCTTCGAGCTGGCCGGAGACGGTGAGGTGGGTGGAACGTTTGAAAAAATCCTGGCTGAAGTCCACCTCGCCGGCTTCGGTGCGCGGCGGCTGGTGCAGGTCCAGCGCCGTCACGCGGAACATTTCGCCCGCTCCCTCCGCATCGCTGGCGGTGATGATGGGCGTATGCAGGTAGTAGAAACCCTTGTCGTTGAAGAACTTATGAATGGCGTAGCCCAGTGCGTGCCGGATGCGGAACACGGCAGCGAAGGTGTTGGTGCGGAAGCGCAGGTGGGCATTTTCGCGCAGAAACTCCAGCGATTGCTTCTTGGGCTGCAGCGGAAATTCCTCCGGGTTGCAGTCGCCGAAGATTTCGATATCGGTCGCTTTCAGTTCTATTTTCTGGCCCTTGCCCTGCGATTCGATCAGCAGGCCCTGTGCGCCGATGGCCGCGCCATATTTGATCCGGTTCAGCAGTGCGGGGTCGCTGTTTTCGAAATTCACCACGACCTGCAGGTTATGCGGCGTGGAGCCGTCGTTGAGGGCAATGAACTGGTTGTTGCGAAAGGCTTTGACCCAACCTTTGACCAGTATGTCGGTGCCGGTGGGTTCGGTCTGGAGGAGCTCGGCGATCTTCGTGCGCTGCATGTATGATGAAGTGATGAAGTGATGAAGTGAAGGGCGATCAGGCACAGCTGTTAAGCGTGTTTGTGGACCATTCGTTTCAACATTGTTAAAAAAGAGGCGCAAAAGTAGAAGAAGCCGCGCAATTCTGGCGCAGTGGTGATGAAGTTATTCGATCTTCAGCGTCTTCACCTCGCCGGTGGGCGTGACCAGTACGAACTCTTTCTTCACTTCGATCTTGGTGGCCGGCCGGCGGTCGGGGAGGGTAAAGCGCAGGATGAGGTTGTAGGAAAACTGCACGGCAGGCTCCAGGATTTCCGGGTTAATGACGATGTCGTAGTCGTTGGCCGGCACGGCATTGTAGAAGCGGGCGATGGGCTTATCGGCCGGGTTCACCACCGCATTACCTTTTTCATCATTGTCCAGGCGCTGGCCGCTGAAGGCCTGGTAAGTTTCGTAGCGATTGATCGGGTAAGCCACCCAGGCATTCTCGGCCGTCACAAGATAAGCCGAATCGAGCCGCAGCCCGGTGCTGCGGTATTGGGTCTTGATCTGGGTGAGGTAGAGGAAAGCGGCATCCCGGAGTTGGGCGTACACGGCCTGGGGATCTTTCACGAAGTAGTCCACCTTGACGATGTCGTAAATTTCCTGGCGCGCGGCGGCGGTCACGATGCGGTC
>JBKJKS010000079.1:0-5032 GCA_046597295.1 Saprospiraceae bacterium | reverse complement strand
AGCACCTTCAGAATGCTGACTAACACTACGTACTCAAGGTACTGACCATCCACAAGAAAATACCGGAATCAGGTCCCCCTCCCCCGAAAGGGAGGAGGACTACAGCTTACTGTTTTCCTGTTGATGACCAGTACCTTCAGAATGCTGACTAACACTACGTACTCCAGGTACTGACCATCCATAAGAAAACACCAGAATCAGGTCCCCCTCCCTTTCGGGGGAGGGGCTAGGGGTGGGGTGGACCCACCACCATGCTCCAACGCTTTTTTCAAAAATACACCGGCTGGCTGCGCAACCTCAAGGCTGCCTACGTGCTGAACAACCTGCTGAACGCCGGCCGGCTGTGGCCCAACCGTGCCCTGTACCGCCGCTACGGATTGCAGAAAAGCGTTTTCAGTCCGCTCGGCAGCCGCGATTTCCGCCAGCCCGGTCCGGACGCCCTGCCCTGGCTCGACCAGCCCGATGCGCTGGTCCGCGTGGAGCAGCATCCGGATTTTCAAACTTTCGATCCAGCTACCCAGGCCCAGATCCGCCAATTTATCACCGACGGCTATCTGGTACTATCCCAATTTTTTTCCCGGGAACAAACCGATGCGCTCAATGCCGACGTAGACCGGTTGCTGGCTGCCGGGCAGGCCGACTATAACTACACGGGACGGAAGATTTTCAACCTGCACGAGCGCAGCCGCCTGGCCGACGCCGAATTCTTTCGGGCGCCCGAGCTGCTGCGGCTGTTGTCGTTCCTGCTGGGCAAGCCGCTGGTGCCCTTTCAATCATTGGGCTTCACCCTCGGCAGCGAACAGCGCGTCCACTCCGATTCCATCCACATGAGCACGGCCCCACCCGGCTATCTCATTGCCACCTGGATCGCGCTCGAGGATTGTACGATGGAAAATGGACCGCTGGTATATTACCCCGGCAGCCACCGCCTGCCCTACGTGACGACCGAAGACTACGCTTCCGGTAATACCGCGCTGACCATCGGAGAGGAGAGCAACCGCCGTTACGAAGACAAGATCGAAACGCTGGTGCGGGAAAAAGGGCTGGTCAAGCGTCCCTTCCTGGCCCGACGTGGCGATGTGCTCCTCTGGCATGCCAATTTGCTGCACGGTGGGAGCCCCATCACCCGGCCCGGCGCTACCCGCCGCAGCATGGTTTGTCACTATTTTGCCGAGGGGGTCATTTGTTACCACGAAATGTCGCAGCGACCGGCGCTGTTGCCCAAAAATTAGCCGCGTACCTTCGCCCAGGAATTTTTTTCCCCACCATGAATCTGCACGACCGCATCCAGACGTTTGCCCGACAAAACCCCTTCCCTGCCGTGCCGCAGGCGCTCTATGCGCCCTGCGACTACATCCTGGCGCTCGGCGGCAAGCGGCTTCGTCCGGCGGCGCTGTTGCTGGCTTACCAATTGTTTCGCGATGATGTGGAAACGGCGCTGCCGGCGGCCTGGGCTGTGGAATTGTTCCACAACTTTTCGCTGATGCACGACGATATTATGGACGCCGCCCCGCTGCGGCGTGGCCAGCCGACCGTCCACACCAAATGGAATACCACGACGGGCATCCTCAGCGGCGACGTGATGCTGATCTTTGCCTACCGGCATTTGGCCACCATCGAACCCGCCGGCGCGGCCGTGGACCTGATCAAAACTTTCAACCGCGTGGCGACCGAAGTCTGCGAAGGCCAGCAAATGGACGTCGATTTTGAGACCCGCAGCGACGTGACAATAGCCGAATACCTGCGTATGATCGAGCTGAAGACGGCGGTACTGCTGGGTGGCGCCCTGGAAATGGGCGCACTCTGCGCGCAGGCGCCCCTGGCCGATGCCCGCCACCTGTACGAATTCGGGCGGCTCGCCGGCATTGCTTTTCAATTGCAGGATGATCTGCTGGATACGTACGGCGATCCGGAGAAATTCGGCAAACAGGTGGGCGGCGATATTTTGCAGAATAAAAAAACTTTTCTGGTGTTGAAAACGCTGGAACTTGGCTCGGTGGCCGACCGGCAACAGATGGATGAATGGCTGCAAACCGGCGCGGAAAAACCCCTGGAGAAAGTAGGGGCGGTACGGGCGCTTTTTGACCGCAACGGAATACCCGCGCTGGTGGCGGCCGAAAAACAGCGCTTTCAGGACGAAGCCTTCCGTCATTTGGAAGCGGTACAGGTACCCCCAGCGCGTAAAGACGCCCTCCGGGAAATGGTGGACCATCTGTTCGTGCGTGATTTCTAATGGAAAGTGGAATTTATTCCGCCCCGCTACTTAAACCATTCTTCTATGTCTACCCGATTGCCTTTGGCCGGCCTGGCCGTCATAACTCTTTTTTTGTTCGGCGGCTTCGCTTTCCACCCGGACTGGGGCTTCTTTGCCCATAAGCGCATCAACCGGCTGGCGGTGCTGACCTTGCCGCCGGATATGATGGTGTTTTTCAAGCCCAACATCGATTGGCTCACCGATCATGCTGTCGATCCGGACATGCGCCGCTACGCCACCAAAAACGAGGCGCCGCGGCACTACATCGATCTGGATAACTATGGCGCCTTCCCCTACGACAGCCTGCCGCGGCAATGGCTCGGTGCGCTGGTGCGCTATACCGATATCTGGACGGTCAGCGCGACGGGCGATACGACCCTGTTGTTTGAGGGTCAGCGTACGGTACCCGCTTCGCGCGCCTACCGCGACTGGTTTGCCCGCCAGCTGTTACCAAATTACTACCAGGACGACTTCACCCTGAACGCGGATTCGCTGGCGCTTTTTCTGCGCGTTAATGGATACGCTCAGCAGCCAGCGGCGGCTTTTTATCACGAACGTCTCTCGGAACACGGCGTGCTGCCCTGGAATCTGGAACGGATGCAGCGCCAGCTAACCGAAGCCTTTCGGCGGCGCGATTCGAAGCGCATCCTCCGGCTGTGCGCCGACATGGGCCATTATATCGGTGATGCGCACGTGCCGCTGCATACGACGAGTAACTATAACGGTCAGAAAACCGGTCAGCATGGTATTCATGGCTTCTGGGAAAGCCGGATTCCCGAACTTTTTGCCGATGAAGACTACGATTATTTCGTGGGCAAGCCCGAGTACATCGCCGATCCTGCCGATTTTTTCTGGAAGACCATCCTCGCCAGCAACAGCATGGTGGACAGCGTCCTGACCATCGAGCGGGCCATGCGGCTCACCTTTCCGGCCGATCGCCAGGTTTGTCCGGACATGCGCCTCGGCATCAGCGTGCTGGCGCCCTGCCGCGAGTTCGCCGATGCCTACCAAAAGGCCCTGCAGGGCATGGTGGAGCGTCGTTTGCGGTCAGCCATCCATGCCGTGAGCAGCGTGTGGTACACCGCCTGGGTGGATGCCGGGCAGCCCGATATGTCGAAAATGGACACCGCGCCCCTCAGCGAAGAAGAGCAAAAAGCCGAAGCCGAATTAAAAAAAATGTACGAGGGCGGCAAGGTGCTGGGCCGGCCGGAGGAATAAAGGGCAAAAGGCAAAGGGCAAAGGGCAATTGGCAAAAGCAATCGGCATTTATTTATTCCAATCCGTGGAATCGAAAGAGCCAGCGCCCATGAGCCGGTCGTAGCGGGTGCCGTATGGCCGGAAATAAACCAGGATGGTGTACTGGTTGCTGGCGCGGTAGTCATTGCCTTCCAACCCTTCTTCATCCGGCACGCCGGTGGCCGCGTTCACCACCTGGTAGGCATAATTGTAAAAACCCTGTTTCAGAAAGGCTTCGCCCCAGTAAGCATTGGCCTCCTGGTGGTAGCTGAGTTTGAATTGCGGCTTCAGTTGCCAATCGGTCAGCTCGCCAAACAGGTACACGTCCCCATCGAGTTCGGCATTCTGGGCTATACTGAAGAGTGCCCAGCCGTAGTCGGCCTGCAGCAGGGTCTGATTCGGATTTTGATTCTGAACATAAAAGCGACCGTTCAAATCCGTCCGCTGGGAGACGGCCGATGTGGCCCGGCTGCGATCAGTTTCCAGCGTAATTTCATACTGGTCATTTTTATTGACCAAAATGGAACGGACGCGGTCGCCGCGGTTATTCAGGGAGCGGATGTCGAAGTAGCGAAACTCGCGTCCGGCGGGAAAAACGATTTTATCCTGATAGTCGAACACCAGCTCGTTGCCCCGACTGGCCAGGGCGACTACCGGACCGATGGCATTGTCCCACCGGCCATTTTGCAGGATAACCGCCCGCACTTCGGTCAGCGGATTATTGACCCGGCTGTCCTTATAATTCACGATGAAGTCCAGCTCGTGGTGCGTCTCCTGCTTGCCGACTTTGGCGGGCCGCACGAATTCGGAACTCACGCGCCAGAGCGGTTCCACCACGCAGAAACGGCGTTCCAATACCGGCGTTTTCTCCTCGTTCTCTATAAATACCCGCAACAGGTAGTTGCCTGATTTTGTCCAGCGAATGTTGGCATTGGGCAGTCGCACGGTGTAGTGGGTATACGCCGCACGGGTGTTGAACGAACTGGCAAAATCCAGGATACGGTCGTCGGTATAGCTGCTGAGGTACTCGTTGTCCTGCAAAGCGGAGGGCTGCCAGTCGCTGTCGCAATGCAGGATGGTGTACTGGTATTCCTGGATTTCATCCCCCAAATGGTCAAATTCCAGCACCAACGCACCATTGGAGGCTTTTACCTGCACCAGTGGCAAGCTGAGCGGAGAGCCGTTGAGGTAGAACTGGACGGCGGCAATGTCCTCATCCAGGATGCGGTTTTCATTGCGCGGGTTCAGGTTTTGCGCAAAGACAAAAAACGGCAGGCAACAGAGCGAACAGAGGAACAGCAGGCGCATTAGTATAAATTTCCGGGTGAAAATGGGGAGTGGGGGTTATGACGCAGCCACCTGCGAAAAGTTGCCTACCAATCGCTGGGTTTCGGCGATTCAAGCACGAGGGGTTCTCCGGTCTTCGGATGCTGCAGGACCAAACGGTGGGCATGGAGTTTGATCTGGTCCTGTTGCCAGAAGTGGGCGCCATAGGCCTGATCGCCGGTGATGGGGCAGCCAATGTGGGCCAGCTGGGCCCGG
>JBKJKS010000641.1:0-5102 GCA_046597295.1 Saprospiraceae bacterium | reverse complement strand
TTGCGGCGACGCGGCCAATTCCTGGTCCGCGTGCACAAGTACGATCCCGGCGCCAATCTGATCGACAGCATGACGGTCGTAGACTACGGGGAGCGGGTGTTCACGCCGCCCGCCCTGGAAGTTGTGGAAAGCGAAGACCGTAATTACTTCGTCGTGTACAACACGGCCGAACGGAACAAATTGGAAAGCGTATGTTTTCGGTTGGATAAAATGCAGATCGCCTGGACCAAGGACATTGCGCTGGAAGACAATTACTTCGGCACCAACGACGAATCCATGGCCCTGAGCAATACGGGCGATTTCTACCTGATCAGTGAGAAGAATAACCGGCGGGCCAAACTCGACGAACACGTGTTTCACATTTTGCGGGTGACGGGCGGCAACGATGCGCTGACCATTACCCCCGCGCCGGAATTTTTGACCAATCACGTGCAGTTTGCCTATGACAACCTGAACCAACGCCTGGTGGGCGCCGGGCTTTATTCCGACAAGAATAAGGACCGGGCCAATGGCATCTTTTTTATGCGCGCTTCCCCCGATGCCAACGCCCGGGCCTCCCTGCAAACGGAACCGTTTGATGACAAATTTATCTCCATTGTGCGGCAAAAGGACGTAGAAGATGATAATCGAGGCATTGCGGATGCCGATGTCCGGCAATTGATCCTGCGGCAGGATGGCGGGGTAATCCTGGTCACGGAGCGAAATCACGAAATTCAGCGCGGTTCCGCCGCCGGGCGCGGATTCTGGCGGGAAGGCATGCGCATGGTCGTGGATTTTTATTTCGACGATCTACTGGTCATGGCTCTGCAACCCGATGGGCAAACCCAGTGGAAAACCGTGCTGCACAAAAAACAGTACTCCCAGGATGACGATGGCACCTTTTCCTCGTTCTTTTTGCTGCGATCACCCGACAAACTGCGTTTTTTGTTCAACGACGAAATCAAGTACGAGACCACCTGTAGCGAATACGTGCTTTCTCCGCTCGGCGACTTCGATCGCAACAGCCTGCTCACGACGGCCAACCAAAACCTGCGCCTGCGTTTCCGCGATGCCGTACAGATTAGTGCCAACGAGTGCCTCGTACCCTCCGAGTTCCGGAACAAATTGAAATTGGTACTGCTTCGATTCTGAGTAGTCGTCAATTTTGACCCGCCGCATAGCGGCAGAAGTCTTCGGACAGCAGCAATGTTTTGCCCTGAAAATGACGTTTCGGATGCAAATGCCGCTGCATCAGCGTCGCCACTCCGCCATCTTTGTCCAAGAAATTCTGTAGGGTGCGCAGCACTTTGAAACAACGGGCCGGATCATTTTCCTGCGGTATATCCCGGGCGCCGAATTGCACCAGGGCTTTTTGAAAACCCGCAAATTCGTAGGGTGCGTAGTGATCCGGGTAGGCAAAAGCCAGGTAGAGCGAGATCATCTGGTAATCGCCATGGTAATGGTTATTCTCGATCGAGGCAATGTGCTTGCGCTTGTAGTCGCGCAGGAGTTCGTCGCAACCGAAAAGAAACTGGCCGATCCGGGCTTCTACGTCGCGCGTCTCGTTCAACAGGCTGTCGAACATCATACGAACCATGGAGGGGTCCATTTTCCAGAATGCCAGCATCATTTTCTTCGGATACCAGTGTTCCTTCTGCCACAGGCGGCGGGTCTCGGAGTTTTGAAAACTACGGTCGAACATCGCCGCCGGATCGCTGTCCTGCAGGTTCCAATGCGCCTGAAAATGCTGGATGGCCTCCCATTTGTACACCTCCGGATGATGTTTCACGGTGCTGAGCCAGTTTTTATAACCGGCCATGGTCGTTTCGATTTTGGCGAGTAGCATTGTTTTTGCCCCAAAAGTAGGGGATGTCCGGAAAGTAAAAAGCACCGGGCTACCAATTGCGGCGCCCCGGTGCTAAACCAAACCCTTACTGTGTCTTGTCGATGGGTTGTCCCAGCCGCTCCCCGGCCCGCTTGCTTTGCAGTGCGAGGCCTGGGACTGGGTGCTTTGTGTTTATTTGGAGGGAGCGGGGTGGGGACAACGAATGGTTTTCGGGGGGCATTCAGGAAAATTGTTTTTTGGGGTCCATCGTTTTCATCCGAAATAGGTGCGCAGGGAATCGAGAAATAATTCTTTTTGTCCGGCAGAGACGACCAGCGTGCTGCCGTTTTGCAGTACCACGTGACCGCCTTTGCCGCGGACATACTTTTTAATATGTTTCAGATGAATCGTATGCGAGCGATGGATGCGCGCAAAAGCCCGTTCGGGAAGCATCTGTTCCACTTCCCGCAGGGTTTTACACACCAGTATTTGCCGCTTGTCGGTGAAATGCAGGGTCGTATAGTTGCCGTTGGCTTCCAGGTAGGCGATGTGCTTGATTTTTTCAAAACAAAAGCCTTCCATCGTCGGCAGGACGATTTTGCCACTTTGGCCGGTGGTCGGGTCGGCCGGCGATTCGTAGCTGCGTTCGGGAGCGATGGAGATCGAGCGGGCACTGCCTTTCGGTTCGTAGGGGTCAGCGGTGAGTAGCGGAAGTGGAATAGCGTTCAACATAGCCGGGAAAATTTATACGCCAGCCGGAAATTGACGGCGTCTTTTCTGGAAGCAAAAGTAGTGGAGGCGGCCCCGGCTGCCAATCCAACTTTTAGGCATAAGTCAGGTTTCCGAATCTATGATGGGTTTGGTAAAATGCGGAAATAGGTCCACTTTTGAGCACATCAATGGACAATGGCCAAGACGCCTTCCGAAAAATTGTATCAGCTCATTCGCACGCTTTCCCCCGCGGAGAAGCGCTACTTCCGCATTTTTGTACGGGGTAAGACCATCCGCGACAGCAAGTACCTGCAACTCTTCGAGGGTATGGCCGCCATGGAAACGCTGGATGAAGACGCCTTAAAAACCAGGATTTATAAAAGTCAGGCCGTTCAGGGCAAGAAATACTCGGAACTAAAGGCCTATCTCTACGAATTGCTGTTGAAATGCCTGCAATCATTTGATGAGCAGCACGCCATCGATTACCGGCTGAACCAGTTGTTGCAAAGCGTGGCGGTCCTCTTCAAACGCGGCCAGTATGACAACTGCGACGAACTGCTGCACAAAGCCGGAAAACTGGCCAGGCACTACGAGCGATTCGGCCACCAGCTGGACATCATCGGCTGGGAAAAGCAACTGGCCTACACCCGCATGGACGTGGATTTTCTGCATAAAAATCTGGAGCAATTACAATTCCAGGAGGACCACGCCCTGGCGCAATTGCGTAATGCCGCCGATTACCGCAAGGCGTTTTTCCAGGTGTACACCATTGTCAAACGGGAAGCGACCCAGCGCGGCGGCGATCGTCTGGCGCGGCTACAGCAGTCCGTGCAGCAGGAAGCCTTCAGCGACCCCGACCTGGCTACTTCCCATAAAGCGCGGGTGACCTATTACCGGACGCTCAACCTGTACCACTATGCCCTGGCCGAATACCCCGAATTTTACGAAACCGGCCGGCAACTCATTGCCCTACTGGAGTCGCAGCCACATTTTCTGAAGGAAAATATTGCCGATTACATCGCTGCGCTGAGCAACCTGATCCTGTCCTGCGGTTTGCTGGGCAAGTACGCGGAGGTGGAGCTGGCGCTGCAAAAGCTGCGTCAACTGCAGGCCCTGACCGAAGATGACCGCCAGAAAATACACCGGCAATACTTTACCAACCGCTTTGCCCTGTGCATTTACACCGGCGAATTTGAAGAAGCGCGACAGGAAATGGCCCATTGCCAAAGCGAAGCCAACGCTTTCGATCCGCACCACTACGAGACGGCCAGCTTTTATTTCCAGTACTGCGTGATTTGTTTTGGCTGCGGTGATTACGGCAGCGCGCTGGACTACCTGAACCAGTGGCTGAATCAGCCGCGTTCGGTAGACCGGGAGGATTTGCAAAGCCTGGCCCGCGTGCTCTCGCTCATTTTGCATTTTGAACTGGGCAACTCCGTGCTGCTCGAATCACTGCTGCGCTCGGCGACCCGTTTTATGCAAAAGAAAAACCGCCTGTTCGAGCTGGAACGGCGGTTCATCCATTTTATGGCCGATCTGATGCGGGCGGCCAACCGGATGGAGCAGCAACCGGTTTTTCAAAAAATGCAGGCGGAGCTGCCCGATTTGCCCGGCGCAAAATCGCTGCTGCAAACCTTTGATCTCGAGGCCTGGCTGGATAGCAAGATCACGAGCCGCAGTTTTGCAGCAACGGTGCGCGGGCAACGGCAGACCGAAACGGCCGCCTGAACTTAACCGGGCGTGCTGGTACCGGGGTTGACCATCTGGTCGGTCACATCCGCCCGGGTATCCACCGAAGTCCAGCGGGTACGGTAGGTAAAGCGGCGCCCTTTGACGATCATGTAGCCGCCTTTCACCTGGCTCATTTCCGCCGGGTCCAGGCTGGTGATAAAGCTCTGCACCTGCAGATCGGCGAGTGTAAATTTTTCTTTGCCCATGCGACACGAGATTTAAAAGAATGAAAGAGTTGATTCGGAAAACTGCTCGAAAGATAATCATCCGGCTGGAAGGCGCATTGACCAACTTTTTGGAAAAGTCAGGTTTCTGAGGGGATCGCGAATGAAGCAATAACCACCAAATTTTAAACCACGACGGCACGACGGGACACGACGAGTAGATTTGTATTCAATTCATGACGTCGTGTCCCGTCGTGTCGTCGTGGTGTTGTTTTCTAATTATTCAAAGATAACGAAAAACCAGCTCCGGTTCAAAACCGGCCCGGATCAGCGCCGCCGCCGTTTTCTCGCGGACCTGCTGATCGCCGGCGTAGTGTTGACGCCTTTTTTCCAGTAAGCGTTGCAACGTCTGCACATATTCTTCTTCTTCGATGGAATCCAGGGCCTGCTGGACCAGCGCCGGCGCAATGTCGCGCATCCGCAGTTCCTGCCGGATACGGACCCGGCCCCAGTGGTTGATGCGGAACTTCCCGCCGGCATAGGCCAGGGCGAAGCGCACTTCATCGTAAAAGCCGTCCTCGCGGAGCACCTCCAGGATTTGCTCGGCTTCGGCGCCTTTCAGGCCCAGTTCGCTGAGGCGGGTCCGCACCTCTTTGGGACAACGCTCGCGATAGGCGCAAAAATTCTCCAGT
>JBKJKS010000600.1:0-2958 GCA_046597295.1 Saprospiraceae bacterium | reverse complement strand
CAGCGTAGCAGAAATCGGTTGGCCGTTTTGCAGCAGCCATTTGGTATCGCGTTTTTTGAGTTGCTGATACAGCAGTCCGCCGTAACCGATACCGCCGAAGACCAGGAAGAAACCGCCCATGATGACAGGCAGCAGCCAGCGGTCCAGACCGGCCAGCATGACGCGGTCCGGGTTTTCCGGGTGGTACCAGAGGGTGACCGGCTCGCCGACCCGGTAGGCGGGCGGGCTGGAATAGGTAGCGGACTGATAAGTACGCCGCTCGCCGTTTACCGTCTCGTATTCCACCACCGGTGCTTTCGACTGCTGCCCGATCAGCGCCACGACGGTGCCGGTGGTGCGCACACCGTCGCGGGTCAGGCGGCTGGAATGAAACCAGAAGGTGGCGCCGACGATGCCCAGGATGGTGGCTACCAGGGCGAAAATGCCGAAGAAAACGGTGTAGAAATCTTTTCTGAACCAGTTGGTCATGGTGGTTAATTTTTTGCGTTACCGCCTTGTGCCGCCGAAGCGCTACTTTTGCCGCGCAATTTTTCAAAAACAAAATGACAGAACAAGAATTTCTTCGCCGCGAATCGCTGCAAAAGCTGCGGGAACTCGGTATCAACCCCTACCCTGCCGAACAGTTCGACGTGACCGCGCAGGCCGCCGATATCCTGGCCAACTACCGGGAAGAAGTACAGGAAGACGGCACCAAGAACCGGCTCAATTACCAGGAAGTGGCCCTGGCCGGACGCATCATGTTTGTCCGCGAAGCCGGCAAGGCCCTGTTCATGGGCCTGCAGGACTCGACGGGGCGCATTCAACTGTACTTGCGGCGGGAGGAAATCTGCCCCGGGGAGGACACGACGCTCTTCGACGTAGCGATCAAGAAGCTACTCGATCTGGGCGATTACGTGGGGGTGAAAGGCTTCGTTTTCAAAACCAAGACCGGCGAAACGTCGGTGCACGTGCAGGAATTCCAGTTCCTGGCCAAGTCGCTGCGGCCGCTGCCGGTGGTCAAAAAGGACGCCGAGGGGAACACCCACGACGCTTTCACCGATCCGGAACAGCGTTACCGCATGCGCTACGTGGACCTGACGGTGAATCCTGAATTTCGGCAGACCTTTATCAAGCGCAGCAAGCTCATTCGGACCATCCGGGCCTTCCTGGACGAGCTGGGGCTGCTCGAAGTGGAGACGCCCATCCTGCAGCCCATCCACGGCGGCGCGGCGGCGCGGCCATTCAAAACCCACCACAACGCCCTGGACGTGCCCATTTACCTGCGCATCGCCAACGAGCTGTACCTGAAGCGCCTCATCGTGGCCGGCTTCGATGGCGTGTACGAGCTGGGCAAGATGTTTCGCAACGAGGGCATGGACCGGACGCATAACCCGGAATTCTCCATGCTGGAATTCTACGTGGCCTACAAGGACTATTTCTGGATGATGGATGTGACGGAGCAAATGCTGGAACGCGTGGCGCGGGCGCTCAGCGATGACGGCGGCTCCACGGTGCAGGTGGGCGAGCATACCATCGAATTTGCCGGTCCGTACGCACGTCTCACCATGTACGACGCTATCCGGCAGTACACCGGCCTGGATGTGGAGCTGAGTACGGAGGAGGAACTGCGTACCTACTGCCGCCAGCAATACATCGACATCGACGCGTCGATGGGCAAGGCCAAGCTGATCGACGAGATATTCGGGGAGAAAGTGGAGGCCAATCTCATCCAGCCAACTTTCCTGATCGATTATCCGGTTGAAATGTCGCCGCTGACCAAGAAACACCGCAGCAAGCCGGGGCTGGTGGAACGTTTCGAACTGTTCGTCCACGGCAAAGAAGTGGGCAACGCCTACTCGGAATTAAACGATCCGATCGACCAGCGCGAACGCTTCGAGGAGCAGCTGGCCCTGGCGGCGCGGGGCGACGAGGAGGCCATGATGATGGACGAAGATTTCGTGCGGGCCCTCGAATATGGCATGCCACCCACTGCCGGCATCGGCTTCGGCATCGACCGGCTGGCCATGCTGTTCACCGGCCAGGTCAGTATTCAGGAAGTGCTGTTCTTTCCGCAAATGCGGCCGGAGGTGCTGTAGTGCGCAAACTGTCGAAATTGCCCCTTCTTTTTGGCACCCACCCGACAGTTGTGCCGGCTTGGCGCGAATTTTGAAAATCGGACATTCCTGCGAGCGATGACCGGTTATTGCATGAAAGAAAACTTTAAATTAAAGCCAGGGAAATATTACGTTTTTAATATACCTTTGGCGATTCTTTTTAATCCTTTTCGGCCCGTTTTTATAGCCTTTTAATCTCGTGAAGGTTTCGGATTATCGTCTCTCCTTGTCCCGGGCTCCCGCCCACCGGATGGAGTACTAATTTCCTGCCTTTCCGCCTTTCTTTCCATTATCCTTCCGATCCAGACAGTCCAGGTATGGACTGTACCCTTTTTTATTTGTCCCTGTTGCTACAAGCAGCGATAAACAGGTATGGCCGTACCGTAATGCTCCTTTCTTCAGTTAACAGCAACAAAAAATGCGGGATTTAGTAGAACTAGTAGGCCTGGTAAACAAGACAAAGCTGAAGGCTACTGGTGCTTTGAAATTTATTTTGGAGCCCGGTTCCAAAATGGAACTACTGTTTGAGGCTATTCTGGATAAAAAAGTACAAACGGATGAAGAGGCCAACCTGCTTTTCGGCAACTCCCCAGCAGAGGCGGCTAAACTGGTCAGCCTGAAGAATAAATTAAAAGAACGCCTCGTCGATTCGGTATTCCTGCTGGATTTTAAAGATGCCAACTTCTCCAGTCGCCAAAAAGCCTTCTTTGAATGTTATAAACGCTGGTCGATACCGGTGAGTTTGGCATTGCGAATGAGCAGGGTCATGGCCGCCGACCAGCGTTTGTAGCATTCAAAGAAGGCTTTTTGGCGACTGGAGAAGTTGGCATCTTTAAAATCCAGCAGGAATACCGAATCGACGAGC
>JBKJKS010000457.1:0-3648 GCA_046597295.1 Saprospiraceae bacterium | reverse complement strand
TCGGAAGAAATGCAGCGTCAGCTGCGCGAAGCCCAGGACAAAGAACGGGCGGCGCTGGAACAGCTCAACACCGCCATCCGCCGGGCCGACGACATGACGGCCAAAGCCCAGTGGGCCCAGCAAAACGTGGAAAGTCGCGAAAACATCATCCTGACCTTTAAAAACAAGGATGGCCAGGTCCTGGAGATCAAGAGCCTGGAAGAATTGAGTCAGGAAAAACTACGCGCGCTCGGCTTCGATGTGGAAATCTTGAAAGAGCAGCAAAAAAACTAAGGCAGTACCCGCCAAATGATTGCCGAGCGGTCGTCGCTGGACGTCACCAGCGCATCGGGCAGCCAGAGCAGCCGGTTCACCGAATGAATATGGCTGCCGTACCGCAGGGTGTCCACTACTTTGAGCAATTCGTAGGTGCGGGCATCCCAGATCTTGAAGGTCTTATCGCGGCTGGCGGTGGCGAACAGCTGTCCATCGGGCGAGAAAGCCAGGTGGTTGAGGGTAAAGCGGTGGGCAGGCAGTTCCAGCAAGGTTTTGAGGTCATTTTCCAAATTCCAAACGCGCAGCATCGCATCGCGGCCCCCACTCAGCAAATGTCGTTGGTCGGGTGTGTAAGCCACCGTGAACACCGACGGCAAGTGCGCAGCGGGGATGACCCGGCGCAGGGTGAGCGTCGTCTCTTCCAGCAAGTAGATGCTGCCGTCGCTGGCGCCCACGGCCAGTTCGCCGCGTAGTGCGGAGTGCGCCAGTGCCCGCAGGGAACGGCCGGCCAGCTGCACGCTTTCCACCGTCCGCCCGTCGGCCACCGACCAGCGGGTGAGCAGGCCATCGCCGCCGGCGCTGTACAGCCACTCCCCCACTGCCAGCAGGTCGTACACGCCCTGCCGATGGTGCTGCACGTTGCGGGTACGGGCCGGCTCGGCCAGATCCACCCAGTGCACCCCGCCCTGCATGTTGCCGGCCACCAGCCGCCGGCTATCCGGCAGGTGCAGCAGCGAAAAGATGCGTGTCTCCACCGCCGCGGCCAGCCGGCCCGTTTCCGGATCGTCGAGCGACCACTCGACCACCCAGCCGTCGCCGCCCGCCGTCAGGAAGTGCCGGTGGTCACGTCCGGGCGCCAGGGCGTATAATGCTGCCTGGTGCCCGATGCAGGCCTGGATTTTTTCAATGTACATGGTCGCTGTTGGCCAACCTGGTCGGAAACCCAGGTTCAGGCCGACCCAAGGTTGGCAAAAATCTGCGCTTCCAGCGTCTGCGGTGGCGTATGGTCCGGGAATTAGAAAAATAATGTTTTACCGGCCGGCAGATTTTGAACTTCACTGATCAATTGGCCTGTTTGTTGATGTACGGCTGCCAACCGGCAATTTGGGCAACTTGTCCATTTGCCAAATCTTCGGTCGGCTGGTCAAACTTACGTTAAGAAGTAATCTGCCAGGGCCTTCCAAGGCCTTGTTTTAAATTTTTCTTTACGTTTGTGTCTGCTGCCCCGAGTGACTTTTTAATCCGCCTAAGTCTTACTCCATGACCGGCTATTCTGAAAACCTGGGAACTTGCTTCCCAAATTTTTTCATTTAATTCTTCATGGCATATCCCGTGCAAACATCTCGTATTTGGCCTGCCGAGCAGGCCGCGATCTGGTACGCCCGACAGGGCTGGTTAGTCGGTTGCAACTTTATCCCGAGTACAGCGATCAACGAGCTGGAAATGTGGCAAGCCGATACCTTCGATCCCGCCACCATCCACCGGGAACTTTCACTGGCGGAAAGCCTGGGCATGAACGCCGTACGGGTGTATCTCCACAACCTGGCCTGGGAAACCGATGCCGACGGTTTTAAAGAGCGCATCCACGTCTTTCTGGACTTAGCCGAACTGCACCACATCAAGGTTATCTTCGTTTTGTTCGACGACTGCTGGAACGAAAACCCGCAGCCCGGCAAGCAACCGGAACCGCAGCATGGCGTCCACAACAGCGGCTGGTTGCAAGCCCCCGGGAAAGAAAGACTCCTGCACCCGGAAACCTGGGGATCGCTCGAAGCCTACGTCCAGGACATTTTGCGCACTTTCGACGGCGATGAACGCGTCCTGCTCTGGGACCTGTACAACGAGCCGGGCAACAGCGGCTACCTGCTGCAATCCATGCCCCTGCTGCAAAAAGCCTTTGAGTGGGCCTGGGCGGTCCGCCCGTCGCAGCCGCTTACTTCGGCGCCCTGGAATCCGGAATTTACCGAATTGAACGCCTTCCAGCTGGACAACTCCGATGTCCTTACCTTCCATAATTACCTGGATGCGGAGAACCTGGAAGCAGAGATCAAGCTGCTGCAGGAGCGTAGCCGGCCCATCATTTGCACCGAATATATGGCCCGGACCCTCAACAGCCGTTTCGATACGCATTTGGCCATTTTTAAACGCCATAACATCGGGGCGATCAACTGGGGGCTGGTGGCCGGCAAAACTAATACTATTTATCCCTGGAAGACGGTGCCCGAAATGGACGGCCCGGTGGTGTGGTTCCACGATATTTTCTACCCGGATGGTTCCGTGTACGACCCCAAGGAGGCTGCCGTGATCCGGGAATTAACCGGCGCAGCCGCCGAGCCGGTCGTTTGAGTACGCGGATAAAAACTGATTAAAGCGTCGCCCCTCCGGATGTCCGGGGCGGCGGCGTTGGTTAGGTTAAATTTTTCCGCAGCAGTATATGTTTTCCGGATTCGGAACATGAATGAACACTACTCCCAGTTCATCATCTCCAAATCTAAAGAAAACATGCAAAAAGACCAAAAGTCTTCTACCCGGATCAAAATCGGGCTGGAGTCTCCCCTCGAAAACAACCTGCGGCTGATGGCCTATGCCTTCGACCAAAGCGGCCGCCTGCTGGAAAGCCAACCGGTGGAAAAGGAACAGGTCACGTTCAAACTGTCGGATCGTGTGTTGCGTACCGCCCAGGTATTCGTCGTCCCCATCCCGGAAGGGCTGAAAGTGATCCCCGAAACCCTGGCCGGGATCAAACGTCTGCAACCCTTTCAACCGGTCTTCGACCTGGATCGTCCGATCGCGGAACTGTTCGTGCCCAATGATTTTATCTTCCGCTGGTACTGGCGTTTTTGTCGGGCCGTCGGCCGGGTGACCAAGCGCTTCAACATCGATGGCGTGCTGCACCAGCGACCACTTTGTCAGGCCCGGGTGCACATTTGCGAGGTGGACCGGCTGCGCATTTTCTGGGAAATACCGGATTTAGAGTTGGTGCGCATTCCCGACCTGATCATCGACCTGGAGCGCCTCCGCCCGCGCCGCCCGTTTCCACCGATTCCGGAACCGGAGCCCTTCTCTGGCGGTCGGCCAACCCTGCCCCAGATGGGTACTTTCGCCCTGCAAGCCGCCCAACCGCTGGTGGCGCCCATGGCGATGATGGAGCGCAGCGAAGTCCGGCAGCACCTGCTCTCTTTAAATGCCGATTTGCGCGAGCAGTTACTCTCCGGCGAGCCCGAACGGATGCGTTCGGCCCTGAGCAATAACTTCACCTTACTGCACCCCCTCCTGTGTTACCTGCCTTCCTTCTGGCCTTATTTGTACCGTTGCAACGAGATCGCCACAATACTGACGGATGCCAACGGCCGTTTCGACGTGCCGTTTCTGTATCCCGCCAGCGATCAGCCC
>JBKJKS010000446.1:0-4896 GCA_046597295.1 Saprospiraceae bacterium | reverse complement strand
GCGGATGTTTTCTCCGGTTTTTACTGCCAACCGACCGATGCTTATTTGCCGGATTATCAATCTTCGGATTCCATCCAACTGATTTATAGTCGGTTAAAAGATTGCAAAGTTAAAATTGATCTGCAGCGGGATGTCAATTTCGATTGCCTGCCCGATCCCAATTCACCTTTTGACGGTTTGGGTATCCAACTTACCGATACGGTTACCGGAAAGCAATCCTGTTATTATCCCAATTCGGGTACCATTACTTATACGTTGAATATTTACGGTTCCGGCACCTTGAAAATTGATTTCTGCCCGGAGTTTCCGGACAGTCTGAAGTGTAGCCCTAGCCTGCCGCGCTATTTTAATTTTCAATTTGACCAGGATCATCAAATCTACTTCGATACCCTCCGCGCTCATCACCCGCGTTTTCTGGATTCCCTCTACACCTGTCCCGGCCATTGGGCGTACGGCGCGGTAGGCCCCAATGATACGATCGTGACCTCCACCGGGTACTTCTTGGGGAATATTCCCATTTTAAATTACCACTACGTTTCATTTCTACCGGCCCCGGTCACCCATCTTTATGTGCTCGATACGACGTTGACCGCCGATAGCTTGCAGACCTTTCTTTATGCCGCCGCCGATGGTTGCGACAGCACCGTATACGTTCACTGGTTGACGACCGCTGTTCAGGAGCATTCTGTGTTGCTGCCGCTCCGCCTGAGCCCTAACCCAACGAGCGATGTGGCTACCCTTTGGCTGCCAACCCCTGATTTTTATAAGGTGACCGTCCTGGATTTTTCAAGCAAAATAATTGCTGAGCAAGCGGTTTCACCGGTGCAAACTGCCGTGAATCTGTCTTTTACCGGGGTTTCGTCAGGGATTTATTTGGTGCGGGCGGTTCGATCTGATGGGAGAATAGCTTTTGGCAAGATCATAGTTTGTAAGTGACCTATAAATACCTACAGGGTTAAATTACTCATTTTATGAAAATTTTAGGAGCCTTTATTTTCGTTCTAATAATCAGCAATTCCTGTAGGAATATTTATACTCCCATTGACAGTTTTTTCAAGGTATTGGAGCAATCTGTTGATGGCAATAAACTTACTGCCTTTAGGAACGCGTCCAAGGATTCTGCGTTATTTTACTTTCAAACATTTGAAGATGAATTTTTCAAAGTCTATAAGGATTCTGCTCAGGCAATAGTATTAAATAATTTCTTTAACGGTATTTCTATTAGTAGGCACTGGGAGGTCGAGTCCTATTATTTATGTTTTGCATTTCATTCAAAACTGAATTGTAGAAAATTTGACAATGATGAAATCTTTAGGGATTTAAATAAAGAATTCCAAAAAATTAAAGCCAAATATGAAAATGAATTGCGATTATTTGACGTAGAACAATATAATATTATGCAATCCAATGCTAAGAGATGGGCCATTGGTGATACCCTCGAAATAGCATTCCCGGTTAAGTTTTTGAACGGCATTAAATCAGCACACTACTGTATTATCCATCCCAATAGCATAGACTGTTCTGGTTCTGATGATTTTTTAATAGTAAATAGCCGGTTATTACAAAAACAATATCATACCTACTCCGACTCTGCCAATATTGACACTAATGAAATAACATTTAAATTAAAAATACTCAAACTTAGCAATCCAAAGTATAGAATATTTGATGAAAAGTATAAATCAGGCGATAGTCTAAGTATACACCTAAGCGCTTATGGGAAGCCCATAATTTAATCGACTTAGGCCGTTGTTGGCGTCCCCGCCAACAACAGCGGAGCATCTCAATTTCTAAGTGCTGGACAGATTTTCTGCTCAATCAGTGACCAATAAAGTATAATATTAAGCTCCGCCGTGGTTGTCGGCGAGGACGCCAACAAGGGCGAAACGCTTAGTTGCTGGCTAGGACGAAATCTTGAAATTAGGGACATTTTTGACGTACAAAACCCTTGATTAGCAGCGCATTTATGAGCGCAGCGCTTACATCAGAAGCATTTACTTCCAACGGAAAAGGGTATCTTATCTGGACCCCATAATCGGTTAAATTCAGGCATTCATTTTCAATTTTTCCAAATTCTGAGTCATGGGCCTGACACAGCTTGTTCAATTGTACCAGATCATGGGTCTTTCTGATCGCTTCGCCGCAAAAGGCTAAATAGCCTTTCAGATATTTTTCGGCGGATTGCTGGCAATGGTAACAAATGATCTCGACAGGCACAGGCTGCATCCCCTGCAAATAGTTAGCCGACGTCAAGTCCATTTCCGCTACCTTAAACCACTCCTGCGCTAACTCCCGGTTGCTCATATAATAATATTCCTTGCTGTAAAATTTTATATTCCAGAGAACCGCTGAGGGCGGCTCTTTCCTTAAATTCATGCTCTTGGTATAGCAGAATATCCAAGGGGCTGACTATTAAATCGGTCAGTGCTCGTCTCATTTCCCGGATTACTTCGATTTTACGCTGGCCGGAAAAGTCGGCGATGATGCAAACGTCAATATCACTATCCAGGTTCGGATTGCCATGGGCGAAGCTGCCAAACAGAATAATTTGCCTGACCTGAAACTTGGCTGCCAAGGTGTTTCGCAGTAGTTCTAGTTCTTCCGATATGTGATGGTCCACTGTCATGATGAATTGATTTTAATCACAAGATAAAGAAAACGATCCTATTACCACTTTTGGTTTGACCAAACCGGGTCCCTCCACGCACCCTCAATGCCACACTACCATCAGCACCCCCGATACGATCAGCGTCACTCCGGTAATCATCCCCGCATTATGTTCCCAGCGGTGCCAGTTGAGCCGGTGCAGACCGTGTAGCGCCAGCCAGACCCAGAGCACCATACCACCCACGGTGACCAGCCCGTACACGGCGGCCAGTAGTGCAACAAAACCCCAGCCGTAGGGCCCGGCCACCAGGAAAAAACCTTCGATCTCCAGGCAGGGCGACAGGAACATAGCGAAGGCCAGGGAAGCGACTAATCCCCATTGGCTGCGCTGCTCGTGCAAATGAAAATGGTGGTGGTAATAGTGCTGATAAATATAAAACAAGCCCATTGCCGTCAGGACCGCCGGCGCGAACCAACGCGTGAGACCTTCCGACCGCTCGGTCAGGGCCCCGCCCACCGCCGCGAAGATACCGCCCAGCAGGACCGTACTCAACACATGCGCCAGGCCGGCCAGCAACGTGACCGTCAGTGTGCGCTGCGTCGTCCACGCGTGCTTTTTGCTGACCGCCAGCACCGGCAGCCAGTGGCTGGGAATGAGGGCGTGAAATATGCTGAGCAAGGCAGTGCCCGCCAGTAAAGTAAGCATTCAGAAAAATTGAGGCGATAAAAGGGTGGCGGGATGCCGGCTAAACCAGGTCACACCGGATGTACGCGTAACTTGGCCAGCATCTCCGTGGAGTGTTGGTTGGCATAGGCGCCATAGGCATCGGTCATCACCCCTTTCTGCCCGTTCTTGCCTTCGATGGCGTACACCACGTCATTGTCGTCGGGCGAAGAAGCGCCTTCGAAGCGATACACCTCGACGATCTCGAACTCGTCGGGCTGGAGCTGTAATTGGGCCTCTCCGCATTCGATGCAGGTGGGCCGGAGGTCAAAATCAAGGGTAAAGCCCCGGCGTTTCAGGTCGTCGAGCGCTTCGGTGAGGGTGGCGTAGGGAGCAGTCATGGGCGGAAGATGTTTGTACAGCTGAGTATCATGTTTTGGCTTAGAGAGATTTAGAGGCTTCAGCAGGTTTTAACCCGAAACCATCCGCCATTGTTCTACACGATCTTCTCCACTTCGTAAATGGAATTGACTTTGCCGGCAAAAAGGCAGTAAAAACGCGGCTCGTCGCGCAGCCGGGCGATTTCGGTGGGCCGTCCATCATCGATGTAGCTGGCTTTCAGTTTGGATTTGATGGTAAAGTAGGAAAAGAAATGCTCGAATTGCACCGATTCGTGGTAGTACTGCCGCATCTGGGCCAGCATCTTGTAGGCATTGCTGACCGGCCGGCGCGGACATTCCGTACAAATACCCGGTGCTACGGGGCGGCAGCGCGGATCTTCCAGCACCTGGCAATCGAAGGTTGGCAGATTTTCGTAACTGATCTTGTGGTGGGTGTAGGCCACCGATGACAGCGACAACAGCCCGCTGAGGCCGTAGGGCATGATGGAGCCGAAAGGGCCGTCCATCACCGTAAGCCCCTTGCCGGCGAACTGCGGCGAATGCACAAAGGCAATCTCCGCTATTTCGTGGGTCAGCGCCAGCTCGTCTACGCCAAACAGCCGGTTGAGGGCATTGGTCGCCGCGTAGGTGGCGTTGATGACGACGGGCGTTTCCAAAGTCCATTGTTCCGTCCGGTCTTCCTGCCGTCGTTCCGCTTCCAGCGTCCACCGGTCGCCCTCGGCCTGCGCCAGCACCAGCCGGGTGTTGGTCAGCACCGTGATGCCCGGCGTGGCCTGCACCTGTTGCCGGTAATACTGGCCGGTCAGCACCGGATCGAAGGAGTATTCTGCGGTGCGGTACAGGCTTTCCAGACGCTCGAAGTTGAACAAGGGGTGTTCCGTTACCCGCTCGCAGGGAATACCGAGGTGCCGGCAAAAACGCTCGAACTGCTGCGGATCGGTGAAGGAGCCGAAGCGATCGATCGCGTAGAATTTCTCGAAGGAAAAATTGACGAAGGGGCGGTGTTCCGCCGTAAAGCGGGCCTTGTGCTCGTCGCTCAACGCGGCAGTAGCCAGGCTGCGCGGGTAGTGGTATCCACCGTGCAGCCGTGCCTGGTTGACCAGCGAAGCCTTCTGAAAAAGGCGATCCTCCTTTTCGATCAGGCACACCCGTCCGCCCTTACCGGCCAGGTACAGCGCGGCATAGCACCCGAAGATGCCGCCACCCACCACTACAAAATCAAAC
>JBKJKS010000416.1:0-4375 GCA_046597295.1 Saprospiraceae bacterium | reverse complement strand
GGCCATGGCCCTGAAAGATAACTGGGTGTACCACAGCAATTATATGGGTATTAATCACCTGTGGTCGGTGGCGGTGGAGGAGCAGTTCTACCTGGCCTGGCCGCTGGTGGTGAAAATCCTGCCGCCGCGGGTACTGGCGCTCTTGTGCGTACTGCTGATCCACTACAGCCTGCCTATCCGCCGGGCGGTGGACGAACAGTTTCATGGCGACTGGTCGTGGACCATGGCCTCCTATGTACTGCCCTACTGCCGGATGGATGCGCTGGCGGCGGGCTGTTTCATGGCGGTCTTTTTCCGGCTTGGCTGGCATCGCCGCATTCCCTTCGACCGCTGGCTGGTGCGCGGGGTGTTCTGCTGGATCGGCTGGCGCGTCGGGGAAAGCCTGATGCATGGCGGCACGCACTTCCGGGAGACAATGTCGGCGATTTTTTTCGCCGCGTTTGTGTACCTGGCCCTCAACCAGCACCCCAAAGGGCTGGTCCGCCGCCTCTGCGAAAATCCTTTTCTGATGCACCTCGGCGTATACAGTTACGGCCTGTACGTCTTTCACCACATGTTCCACCTCCTCTGGATGGGGCTGTTCGGCAACTGGCTGGTGGCCAGCGGCTGGCCGCCGGTACTGGCCCAGGGAGTCTACATGCTGCTGGCTTTCAGCGGTGCGTACGTATGCGCCCGTTTGAGCTGGATGTTGCTGGAAAAACCTTTTTTGAAACTGAAGGATATTTGGGCGCCCGGCACCCAGCCGCCAAAAATGCCACCCGTCCAAACAGGGACAGAAAAATAGCTCTGTCGATATAAAGGGTTGTACGGCAATCCACTGTCCTTATCGCAACAGCAGCACCTCCCCTTTCCGCTCTTCGACCACGCCCTTGAAGCGCACCCTGCCGTAGTAGGCGTACACGTCGGAAGGCAGGTTGTTGCCGTCCAGCCGGCCATCCCAGCCGCCACTCACGCCGCTCCAGACTTTTTGTCCCCAGCGGGAGTAGACCGCCAGTTCCAGTACTTCAAATCCGGTACCGCCGGGAAAAAAGACATCGTTCACCCCGTCGCCGTTGGGGGTGAAGGCATTGGGGATGAACAGTACCTGATCGTCGATGGTAAAGGAGACGGTGTCACTACAGCCGGTCGCATCGCTCACCGTCACGACGTAGTTGCCGGGGACCAGGTCAGTAAGCAGGGAGTCGGTTTGTCCGGTGCTCCACTGGTACACCACTGGCGGCAGGTCGTTGGTGACCACAATACCGGCTTCCGGGCAGGGCGAGGCACAGGCCGGCGGAAACTGCACCGCTGCCGACAGCAGGCAGCAGGTGTCCACTGTCACCGATCCGGTTGCCGTCACCACACAGCCGGTGGACGTGGTGATGGTCAGCGCAATGATTTTACTGCCCGCCGTGGCGTAGCGCACCGTATGCGGACCACGGGCGCCGGCGGTATCCGGTTGGGCGCCCACGCCGAAATTCCAGTGCCAGGCGGTGATGCTGCCGTTGTCGAACGTAGACGTATCCGTAAAGACGATGGCTTCGCCCAGGCACAGGGTGCTGTCTGCCGCATCGGAACGAAAGCCGGCGACCGGACCGATAAAAGTGCCGGCGCCGCCCCATTCCAGTTGAAAACCATTGCCGCTCGAGGTAAAGTTATTGACGGCCAGGGCATAGGTCGTGCCGGCGACCATGTTCAGCGGCGCCAGGAAGTTATCCTGCCCCGGTAACAGGCAGCCGGCCGGTTCACTGAGGTCCGTGGAACCGGCGCTCAGGCCGGTCGGGCCCATGCAGGGGCTGGGGGTGAAAAATTCCCCCGCCGCCATACAACGCAGTACGGTTTTGTTGGTGCAGTCTCCGGGCCCATTGGGCAGGCGATAGACCACGAAGTCCAAGTCATCGGAAGCGCTGTTGGGCGTTAGGGTAAATTCCAACGGTCCACTTACTGCCGCGGTAAAAACATACCAGGTAGAGTTGGATTCGGCAAAAAAACCGCCGAAACACGTGGCATCGTCGAGTTCGTTGGGATCATTGCCCGGTCCGGCCACCGCCGCCACATTGAAGGACATCTTATCGCAGAGCACGACGGCCTGCGGGCAGTCGCCGGACAGCATGCCGCCAAAAAAATAATTGCGGAGGCAGTACTGAAAGGTACCGGGTTGATTGCTGGCTACCCGAAAGTAGTAGGTTTCACCCGGCGTAAGGCCCCCGGCGGATAGTTCGACGATGTTGTTGAAAAATGGATCGGATTGGCAGGCCAGCTCAGTGAGCGCGCCACAAGGGCCGGCGTACAGCGCTACGGATGGACGTCCCAGCGTACCGCCGGGCGTATCCTGGGTGCTGCCGCGAATAATAATCGTTACCTCCGAAGCCACTGCGGTGAAAGAGAACCAGACATCCTGGCCAGCCGTACCGAAGCAGGCGGGGATAGGTACGCTGCTGGCCGTTGCCAGGGTATTGTCGCCCGCTTTTACCGCGGAACAAAAATTTTCCACCTGAGTCAGGAAGGTGGCATTGGCACAATCATCATTGTTCTGGCCCGAAACAAAGCCGCTGAAGTGGAGGCCAAAGCAAAGCAAAGCAATGCGGAGTATAGATGTCGTCATGGATAGAAGGTAAAACGTTTTGTAAATGCCAACCGCTACGGGAAAGTCGCCGCCGGTTGAGCAAATTTAGCAAAAGTTGCCATCCGGTTGTATAATGGGCGAATGGAAGGAAGGATCGTCCGGCGGCCAGCCTTAAAGTTTCAGGGTACGGACTAGCCAATTGACCGTTTTTTCAAAATAGCCCAACCATTTTACGCCGTGTAGCAGGGCGGGAAATTGGGAGACCAGCCGCAAAACCTGTGCATTACGGGCCAATTCGCGGCCAATGCCCCGGCGTAGGTCGGCATCGTAAGCCTGTAGCGCAAGGGCGGAAAAGTCATTCTGCCGGAAGCACTGCCGGGCATGCCGGGCCGCTAATGCCCCGCTGGTCATGGCATGGTCGATGCCGTGCCCCTGCAAAGGATCGACCAGGGCGGCCGCATCGCCGCAGAGCAGGTAGCGTCGCCCCGAAGCAAGGGTCTGTCTGGTGTACAGCGGCAGCGCAAATCCCTGTACGGCTCCCAGTCGCTCGGCGCCGGACAGCCGGGCTGCCAGCGCCGGCGCATACTCCGGTAACTGGTCCAGTACGGTGCGCAGTTTGATCTTTTTTCGGGCCGCCGCCTTCGTTAGCATGCCGAAACCCACGTTGGCCAGTCCGTCGGCAAGGGGGAAGATCCACAAATAGCCGGGTAGCAGGCGGGGCAGGAAATGCAGTTCGTTTTCACCCGGCGTCATCCCTTCCACGCCCCGGTAGTAGGCACGCACGGCTACGCAGTTATTCCGCTCGTCCAGATCTGCCCCGCCCAGCTGGCGGGCGACGGTGGAGTAGGCGCCATCGCAGCCGATCACCAGTGCGGCCGAGAGGGTCGTGCCGTCTTTAAAATGGCAGACGACGCCCTGCTCATCGGTCATGATGGTTTGTAAATGCTTGTTTTCCTGCACCTGCGTGTCGGTGTCAGCGCGCACCAGGGCCAGCAGGAAGTGGTCGAAATCCAGCCGCGCGGAATTATAACTGTAATTGACCCAGCGAATACCCAGCGAACGGCCACCCGGCACGAACATGCGGGCGCTGCGGATCTGTGCCTGGTCGCCCCACTGCCGCATCGCCTGACCCCAGGCCGGTGATAGCCGCTCCATCACCCGGAAAGCCGGGCTGGGAATGGCATCGCCGCAAATTTTGTCCCGTGGGAAAGCGTCCTTTTCCAGAATGGCCACGCGCAGTCCGCTACCGTGCAGGGCCAGGGCGCAGGCGCAGCCCGCCGGCCCGCCGCCGATGATCGCGATGTCTACAGCTGGGAGTTGCAAATGGTCAGTGGTGCATAATGAGGTCACAAGAATAATCAATTAAACAAAAAATCCCGCTCCGGTTTAACCGGAGCGGGATATAGGTACGACGGACTTCCAGGTCCGCGTAACTATTTACCGCCTTTCGCTTTCAGAATCACCTGTTCGGCGATGGCGTTCGGTGCAGCGGCGTAGTGGCTGAATTCCATCGTGGAAGCAGCGCGACCGGAGGTCAGCGTACGCAGTTGGGTCACGTAGCCGAACATTTCCGCCAGCGGCACTTCCGCCTGAATGGCCACGGCGCCGCCCATACGTCCTTCCTGGCCTTTCGGCAGACCGCGACGACGGTTCAAGTCACCAATCACCGGACCGACATAGTCTTCCGGCGTAATTACTTCCAGTTTCATGATCGGCTCCATGATCTGCGGTTTGCATTTTGGAGCAGCCTCCCGGAAACCTTCCTTCGCACAAAGTTCGAAGGCAATTGGTTTGGAGTCAACTGCGTGCATACCACCATCCACAACGCGG
>JBKJKS010000196.1:0-9966 GCA_046597295.1 Saprospiraceae bacterium | reverse complement strand
GGTTCCTACCCAGACCACGCCCCGCTGCACGGGGCTGGGCGCGATCGTGATGATGGGGCAGTGGTTTTCCGCACTGGTCGCATCCAGGGTGAGGCCGCCGGAGGTGAACTGGTGCAGTTTCGCCGTGTCATTAGTGGTCAGATCGGGGGAGATAATCTGCCAGTTTTCCCCCAGATCTTCGGAATAATGCACGAACTGGCTGCCAAAATAAATACCCTGCGGCCGGAAGGGATCCTGGGCCAGTGCGGCGTTCCAATTGAAACGTAATACAGTCTGGCCATCCGGATGCAAGGGCTTCAGGTAGCGGGTGTCGCCGGTCTGGCGGTCCACCAGACCCAGTTCGCCGCCCTGCGACATGGCGTACACGTAGCGTGGATCGTCCTGCCGGGGCATGGTCTCGAAGCCGTCGCCGAAATACACTTCCTGCCAGTCCGAGTTGCGAATACCGCCCGGCTTCCAGATGGCCGAGGGGCCGACCCAGGAGCCATTGTCCTGCAGGCCGCCGTAAACGTTGTAGGGGGTCTGGTTATCGGTTTCGACGTGGTAAAATTGCCCCACCGGAATATTCTCGGCGTAGCGCCAGGTGACGCCACCGTCATAAGTGATGTTGATGCCGCCGTCATTGCCCTCGATGATGTAGTTCGGATTGTCGGGGCTGATCCAAAAGGCGTGGTGATCGGGGTGAATATCCCAGAAGCCGACCCAGCGATCAAAGCTCCGGCCCCCGTCGATGCTCTTGGTGATCTGCGAATGGACAGAGTACACCGTGTTTTCATCTTTGGGATCCACGTACAATTCGCCATAGTAAAAGGGGCGGTCGCCCTGATTCTTGTCCGCCATCTTGCGCCAGGTCTTCCCGGCGTCCATGCTTTTGTAGAGCGCATTGTCTTTCGCTTCCACCAGGGCGTACACCACATCGGGATTGCTGGCACTCACGGCCAGGCCCAGGCGGCCCAGTTCTCCTTCCGGCAGGCCGTCCTTGGTGCTGCGGCGCTCCCAGGTTTCGCCGCCATCGTTGGATACGTAGAGACCGGAACCGGCGCCGCCGCTTTTGAAGAACCAGGGCCAGCGGCGGTATTCCCACATGGCGGCGTAGAGTTTGTTGGGATTGCGGGGGTCGGCCACCAGATCGGCACAACCGGTGAGGTCGTTGACGTACAGCGTTTTGCGCCAGGTTTTACCGCCGTCGCTGCTTTTGAACACGCCGCGCTCGGTATTTGGGCCATAGGCCGAACCCATGGCGGCGGCGAACACCACCTCGGGCTGGTCGCGGTGCAGCAGCACGCGGTGGATGGTGTGGGTTTCCTGCAGGCCCATGCAGGTCCAGTTTTGACCGCCGTCCAGGGTTTTGAAAATGCCAATACCAAAGTTCTGGGAGTTGCGGGGATTGCCTTCCCCGGTGCCCACCCAGATCTCGTCGGGGTTGCGGGGGTTGATGGCAAGGGCACCTACGCTCTGGGTCGGGGCTTTATCGAAGATGGGCTGCCAACCGGTGCCGCCGCTCTTGGAGCGCCATACGCCGCCGGAAGCCGCGCCCGCGTAGATGACTTCCGGGCGCTGCGGGTCGCAGGCGATGGCCGTAATCCGGCCCGACATGGCCCCGGGACCGATGCTGCGGATACCAATGCTTTTGAGGTGGTCAGGGTTGATGGTTTGGGAAAAAGCCGGTGTACCGACAAACAGCAGGGTGAAAAACAAGAGGATACGCGGAAAAAATAGCGGCATAGCGTCGAAAATATGGGAGGAAAAAAAGTTGGCAAAGGTGCGAAAATGTTTATTATACATCGGCTGCATCCGTCTGGTCCAATCGATACAAAGCGGGAAGCCAGCCCTTCATTAGTCGATTATCCGGTAGGTCGCCGGATAGAATGGCCAGGCGGCATCTTATTTTATGCGTATTTTTCTAAACCGTCTGACAACTGCAAACGCCAGTGCTTACCGCTTGCAACTGCTGTATAATGTGCGTCAGCATGATAAACAACTGGCTGCACCGCAACTGGGCGAGGAGCATGATGATTTTAAATTCGTCTTAACCGCTGCCGATCTGGAAAATCTGCCGATGTTGCCGGCCGTAAAAACGCTATTTGCTGATCACCCTGACCGGCAAAGTGTGGATAACACCCGGGCAATAGTCAGAAGGAGGCATGTGCTGAACATTTCCTGCCGGTAGCCTGATCAGCCCGGGTAACTTCGTACATTCAGTTTACAGCGGACTATGTTCATCCATCGCAATCTCCTGTGGTTACTTGGCCTGGCGCTGCTGGTCGCCGTGGTATATTACTTTTCCACGATTGTCGCTTACATTCTGATTGCCTGGGTACTCTCCATGTTGGGCCGCCCGCTGATGTTTTTTTTCCGGCGCTACCTGCGGCTGGGCCGATTTGGGGTCAGCAAAACCGTAGCTGCCCTGCTGACAGTGCTCACGTTTTATGCGTCCGTAGCGGGCTTGCTGCTGGTGTTCGTGCCGACCATCGTGCGGCAGGCCCGTCACCTGACCGGGGTGGACTACCAGGCCCTGGGCGAAAAACTGCGTGGCCCTTTTACCTGGCTGGATCTCCAGCTGCATACGTTCGGTTTTCTGCATCCCGGGGAGTCGCTGGCGACGAAGACCCAGGAACTCGTTGGCACCTGGTTTCGTCCGGCGCTCCTGGGTGATTTCCTGGGCTCCTTCCTGACGACGGCGGGCAGCCTGGTCGCGGCGCTGGTATCGATCACCTTTATTTTGTTCTTCTTTCTCAAAGACAAGCGGCTGTTTCTGGAAATGCTCTATGCCCTGGTCCCCACCGATTTGGAATCGAAGGTCCGCCATGCGGCTGACGGCTCCAGTGAGGTGCTGACCCGTTACTTTGGCGCACTGATCCTCCAGATCCTGAGCTTTTCCCTGCTCACTTCAGCCGCGCTCTGGGTGCTGGGCGTACCCAATGCCCTGCTCATCGGCGCGTTTGGCGGTATTCTCAACATCATTCCGTACATCGGTCCGCTGCTGGGCATCGCGTTCGGGTGGTTCATCACGTTATCGGCTAATCTGGAGGCGGATTTCACGCTGCTGTGGCCGCTGCTGGTGATCGTGGCGGTGGTCTTTTTCGTGGTCCACCTGATCGACAGCAACCTGCTGAGCCTGCTCATTTTCTCTAAAAGCGTGCAGGCGCATCCACTGGAGATTTTTCTGGTCACGCTGGTGGCGGCGCGGCTGGGCGGTATTCTGGGCATGGTGCTGGGCATTCCGGTCTACACGGTGCTGCGGGTGATCGGGTACACGTTTTTCAACGAATTCAAGGTGGTCCAACGGCTCACCGGCCACCTGACCACGGCCGAAGCGACCATTCCAGACGATCCGGCCTGACGGTGGGCACCTTTATGTAAATTGCCAGGCCGGGCTACCTTAGCCGCTCAAACCTTCGTCCGCTATGCTGCTATACCCCCGTTCGCTTTGCCTGCTGGCCTGTACCATATTGGCTGTTTTCTCCCTGTATGGACAAAAAAGGCCTTCCAGAACAGTCCCCGCACCAACGGTGACCACCTTTAATGATACTTTGTTCAAAGCCTTGAAATGGCGCAACATCGGACCATTTCGGGGCGGTCGATCCAACGCCGTGGCCGGTGTCATCCAAAACGAAAACATCTACTATGCCGGCTACACCGGCGGAGGCATCTGGAAGACGGACGATGCCGGCCAGAACTGGCGCAACGTCTCCGACGGCTTTTTTAAAACCAGTTCCGTCGGCGACATCGCCGTGGCGCCTTCCGATCCGAATGTAGTCTATGCCGGCATGGGCGAACATGCCGTGCGCGGCGTGATGTCCTCCTATGGCGACGGGGTCTATAAATCCACCGACGGCGGTCAAACCTGGAAAAATATGGGGCTGGAAAAAACCCGCCATATTTCCGACGTGGTGGTGCATCCGCAAAATCCCGACCTGGTATTTATCGCCGCACAGGGCGCCGTCTATGCGCCCGGACCGGACCGCGGCATTTATAAGTCCGCCGACGGCGGGCTTAGTTGGCGCAAAGTACTGTTCGTCAACGACAGCACCGGCGCCTCCAGCCTCAGCCTGGATCCGACCAATCCGCGCATCCTCTATGCCGCTACCTGGCAAGGCGGTCGTACCCCCTGGCAGGTGCGCAGCGGCGGTCCCGGATCGGCCATCTGGAAATCCGGCGACGGCGGCGATACCTGGCAAAAAATCGTGGACGGACTGCCCAAAGTGATGGGCAAAATCGGTCTTTCGGTCTCCCGTACCCAGCCCAATCGCATTTTCGCCATCGTGGAAGCCGAAAAGAGCAAGGCCGGCGTCTATCGCTCCGATGATGGCGGCAAAAAATGGACGCTGCTGACCAGCGACGCGACCCTCACCGCCCGTTCCTGGTACTACATGGAAATTGTTGCCGACCCGCAAAATGCTGATTGCGTCTATGTGCTGAATGCGCCGTTAATGCGCTCGCTGGATGGGGGCAAGACCTTTAACAGCGTCCGCGTCGGGCATGGCGATACCCATGACCTATGGATCAATCCGCTGAATAATAAGAACCTGATCCTCGGGGATGACGGCGGTGGCGAGATTACTTTCGATGATTGCCGCAGCTGGTCGCCGCTGAACAACCAACCCACCGCCCAGTTCTATCGCGTCCACGTGGATCACCAGTTTCCCTATCGCGTCTATGGCGGTCAGCAGGACAACTCCACGGTCAGCATCGCCAGCCGCAGTGCCGGCTTCGGCATCGGCGAACAGGACTGGTGGGAAGGTCCCGGCTGCGAATGCGGCTTTATTGCTTTCGATCCCGATCATCCCGACCAGCTGTACGGGGGCTGCTACCAGGGTCAGATCGAGGCGATGGATGCCCGCACGCGACTGAGTAAGGACATCATGCAGTACCCGTCCATCAACCTCGGCCACGCCCCCCGCACCCTTAAATACCGCTACAACTGGAATGCGCCCCTGCTGGTCTCTCCGCATGACCCGGGCATCCTCTACCACGCCGCCAACGTGGTGTTCCGGAGTCCCGACGGCGGTCTTTCCTGGGCCGTCATCAGTCCCGACCTCACCCGCAATGATACCCTCCAGCAAGGCCTGGGCGGCGCACCCATTACCAACGAAGGCGCCGGCGGCGAGACGTACAACACGATCAGTTACCTCATCGAGTCACCGCTGGAAAAAGGACTGCTCTACACCGGCAGCGACTGCGGCCTGGTGCAGCGGAGCCGCGACGGCGGGCTCTCCTGGAAGAACATTACGCCGGTGGGCCTGCCCGAATGCGTCATCCACTCCATCGAAGTGTCGCCGCATACCAAGGGCCTGGCGTACATCTGCGCCAACCGGTTCAAATTCAACGAGTTCGGCTCGATGGTTTATCAGACGACCGACTATGGCGCCAGCTGGACGCGCCTGGCGCAGCAGCTGGATCAAGACTTCATCAAGGTCATTCGGGAAGATAAAAAAGTACCGGGTTTGCTGTATGGCGGCGGCGAAGGTGGATTTTATATCTCGTTCGACGGGGGCGCCCCCTGGCAGCATGTACAGCTCAACCTGCCCGTGGTACCGATCACCGATTTGCAGCTGCATGACAACGATCTGGTGGTCTCCACCGCCGGGCGCTCCTTCTGGATTCTGGACGACGTGTCGGTTTTGCAGCAGTCGAAGGGCAATTTCGGCATGGCCAAAATCCGCCTGTTTTCCCCGAAACCCACGGTCCGCTTCAGTGGATTTACTACGCCCGAAAATGCCCTGCGCGTGGGTCGTAATCCGCTGGAAGGGGTTATTCTGGACTATTATTTATCGGAAAAAGCCGATACCAATGCTTTGTTCCTGAAAATACTGGATGCTACGGGCGGCTTGGTACGCACCTACACCAACCAGGAAAAAAAGCCATCCTCCACCGTCCTTGGCGCGCCCATGCTGGCGCAAATTCCCGCCGAACGCGGTCTCAACCGTTTTGCCTGGGACCTGCGCAACGAAGGCCTGCCACTGATACCTGACACCTACCAACATGGCGATGCACGCGGTCACCGGGCCATGCCGGGCCGCTATGTGGCCCGGCTGATCTTTGGCAAAGACAGCTCGGAAGTGGCCTTCGATCTGCTGCCCGATCCTCGCCTGAAAGCCAGCCCGGCCGACTGGACGGCGCAGCAACAAATCATCGGGCAGATTGAAAACGACATCGTGGATGTACAGGGCGCTGTCAACCGGATGCGGCGTTTGCGCAGGCAGATCGAGGCTTATAACGAATTGCTGAAAGAGGAGCCGCAACGCCGGGAATTGGTGAAGTCGGGGCAAGACCTACTCGAAAAAATCAAAAAATGGGAGTCCGGGCTGGTGGAAACGCGCATGAAGAATTTCCAGGATATCTTAAACTTCCCCGCCAAACTCAACGCCGAATTCTTCGACCTGCGCAGCCGGGTGGATACCCACGATCCGCGCGTAACCCAGGGCGTCCGTGATCGCCTGAAAGACCTGCAGGCGGAATGGGCTATCCATCGCCAGGCGCTGCAAATGCTCCTGGAGAACGAGGTGTCGGCCTACAACCGCCAGTTCAAAATCGCCGATCTACCGGCCTTGATTGACAAATAATGGCTTCCATCTTTGGTCATATCGCCGCCTCCACTGCCCTGGGCTATGCCTTTTTTCCTGGACAAGCCCGGCCGGCCGTGCTGGGACTGGCCGCCTTTTGCGCCTTCGCCCCCGACCTGGATGTCCTGGCTTTCGGTTTCGGCATTCCCTATGGCAGCGAGTGGGGGCATCGCGGCTGGACGCATTCGCTGTTCTTTGCCGCCGGCTTCGGCCTGCTGATGGCTGCCCTGTTTTTCCGCCGGGACAAATCGTTTCTGTCAATAGCCCTGCTCTGCGTGCTGGCCACCGCCTCGCATCCGTTGCTGGATATGCTGACCAATGGCGGGCGCGGCGTGGCACTGTGGTGGCCGTTCAGTTTGGAGCGGCTGTTCTTTCCCTGGCAACCGATCCAGGTATCGCCACTGGGAGCCGCCGCCTTTTTCAGCGAGTGGGGACTGGCGGTGCTGTGGAGCGAGGCTAAATGGATCGGTTTGCCGGGGCTGCTGTTGTGGGCCGGCAGCCGGCTGGCACGATGGATGGCTGGACGGGCCGCTTAGTCGAACGTTCTTAATGGATTATGATCTGCCGCACTTCGCTGCTTCCCGCCTGCATGATTTTTACGAAATAGATCCCTGCCGGTAAAGTGGCCAGGTCGATGGCCTGGTTAGTCAAAACTGCGGAGCGTCTTAAAAGGACCGTTCCCTTTGCGTCCAGTACTTCCACTTCGAGTGAAGCGGGTAGCGCGGTGGTGATTTGAAAAACACCGGCGGAGGGGTTCGGATAGAGCCGTAAGCGGGAAAGGCCCTGCACCGGTTCGTCGGCCGACACGATGATATCCGGGCCCAGCAGTCCCAGAAAACCATTGACGCCGCCCCGGGCATCGAGCGTATCGTTCTCATAGTACAGTCGCCCGGAGAAGTAGCCGCCCAGCACCAGGCTTTCTGCATTATAGACGGCCAGGCCACGTGGCCGCACGGCTCCACCCCAGATGGTTTTTACCCATTCCAGACTGCCGTCGGCCTGCCCGTACTTGGCGACAAAGCTATCGTAGCCCGTGCCCTGGTGGGTCAGCACCAGGCCGTTGTCGAAATGCACCGTGTCGCGGATGGTGCTGGTCGGATAACAATTGCCGGCTTCGTCGATGTCCAGTTCGTTGGAACTACTCCCGACAAAACTCGTACGGATGGGCTTGGCCCAGAGCGGCTCACCTGCCGGATTGAATTTCGCCACAAAAATGTTGAACGCGTAGGTGCTGGTCAGGTGGAGATTGCCGAAGAAATTGGAATGTCCGAAAAGCCCCATCATGTAGATGTTGCCGGCCGGGTCGGCCTTGATGGCCGTGGCGTAACAAGACGTTTCCTCGCCCGGCTCATCGGAACCGCCGAACGCCCTGATCCAGAGCAGATCACCGGCGGAGTTCAGCTTACCCAGCACGATCTGGCCATCCTCTTCCGGCAAGGTAATGGCCGGTGTGCCGTCCAAATCCACGCTGGCGGAAAAGGCATCCAATGCGAAGTAGATATTACTTTGTCCGTCCACCGATACGATACAGGAATATTCGGTGTTATCGCCTCCGGCTCTTTTTGCCCAGAGCAACAACCCGTCGGGACTGTACTTGGCAATAAAGGCATCCCTAAAACCCGCATCGGTCAGTAAGGTGCCGTCCAGGTCCAGTGAATTGTCAAACGTACCACTGACCACGACGTTGCCCTGCCCATCAACGGCGAGGTTGTAAGCAGCGCTTTCTCCCAGGTCGACGCCCCAGTTCGGCGTACCGTCCGTGTCCAGCTGCACCAGCAGGGTGTGACTAACGCCGGTCAGGTTGGTTTGCATCTGGTTGCCCAGCGTAACCGTGCCGGTATACCTGCCTAAGCAGTACAGCTTGTGGTTGATTTTATCGAGCGCCAGGGGTTCTCCAAAACCATAAGAAGTCTGCGCAATGGCGCCGGGCAGCAGCTGTGACCATTGCAGATTGCCCTGAAAATCCGTTTTGGCAATAAACATCGAATTCTGGCTGACCGTAACCGCTTGCCCCAGCAGGTTGGCGTTTCCACCGACATCGCCCAGCACGTACAGCCCCGTATCGTCCACTTCCACGCTGAAGATCAATCCGTAACCGCTGTCGCTGACGTTGGGCTTGTACCAGACAGATGTTCCGGTACCGGCTTCCGCCTTGCGTAAAAAAGCGTTGTAAGCATTGGCGCCGGCCTGGGTCAGCGCACCGTCGTTGGTCAGTACAGCATCGTAGGCAAGCGGATGCGACGACAGCCACAGCAGGTTGCCGCTGGCGGCATCCAACCCGGCAGAGTAGCCCGCTTGACCATCCGCTGCAATGACAAAACCGGCCCACGCAACATCGCCGGTCTTCTCGCCGAATACGATGGGGTTGCCGGCGGCGTTCAAGACCAGATCGGTCGTATTATGGGTATCAGGGCCAGTACTGATACTCAACCACTGCGCCTGGTGGTTGCTGTCAATTTTTACGACGAAGCTGTTGGTGAAATAACCGACATGGGCATGGTTATAAGCGCCGAAGGCCAGGTCACTCCCGGTGGTACCGGCCAGATAGAGATTGCCGGCGCCGTCTTTGGCCAGGCCGTTTACCGAATAATGAGCGCTCAGGAAGATGGATGCACCGGTGCCGAGCAGTTCGCCGCCAGTGAAAAATCCGGTACCCCTATCCAGTTGACCCAAAAAAAATCCCGCCTTATCCGTGGTCAACATGTCCGGACCCAGGATGGCGTAAATGTCGAACAGGCCACCGACCAGTAGGGTAGTACCGTCCAGGACCATTGCGCCGAAGCTGTACCCGCCCGCTTCGGTTGGCACTGCCGTCCAGATTAGTTCACCGACAGGAGACAGGTGATAAATGCTGTTATCCGCCAGGACAAAGGTGTTGCCGGCCGCGTCCGCCACGATCCTTTTGACCAGGGTGTTGGGGGCCTGTATACTGACCCAAACCAGACTGCCAGAGCCGTTAAATTTAATGACGAAGTACGAGCCTGCGCTACCGGAAAAGCTTTGGCTGCCTATCTGCAGCGCATTGCCAAACAACACCCCCAGCACATACAGGTTGCCGGCGGCATCCTGGGCAATATCCACCGCCACGACCCGGCTTTCGGCGCTGCTGCTTTCAAGCTGGCGGATCCACAGCAGGCTGCCGTCGGCTGTGTACTTGGCGGCGAATGCATCGCTGGTGCCGATGCTGGTCAGCGTCTGGCCAGCGCCGAATTCGGTAACGCCACTAAAAAATCCGGTCACTGCTAGGTTGCCGGCAGCATCCTCGACCAGCCCGGCATTGCGGTCGGTGCCGGATCCGCCGCTGGGACGCATCCAGTTCCAGGTGGGGGTGGGGCCGCGATCGGCGCTGGGGGCAGATGGCCAGGAGACGGCCGGTAAGCAGAATTCCTGACCCGGTTCG
>JBKJKS010000142.1:0-12290 GCA_046597295.1 Saprospiraceae bacterium | reverse complement strand
GCCTGCACTTTGAGTTCTGGCAAGGTTCGCAGCGCATCGTCGGGCTGGCCAATGAAGAAAAAGTGCGGGTCGAGAGCAAGCTGGTGCAGGCCGACGACCTCAACGTAGGCTTTCTTCGCCGGCTGATGGAGTATAATTTCAACCTGAAATTCAGCCGTTTCGCGCTGAGTCCGGAAAACCAGTTGGCTATCCGTTTCGATACCTACACCTCCGACGGCTCGCCGCTTAAGCTGTTGCATGCCCTGCGCGAACTGGCCATCCACGCCGATAAACAGGACGACCTGCTGCTCGACGAATTCCGCAACCTGCGGCCGGTGGAGACCGCCGGCTTCGGCGACCTGCCCCTGGCCGAGAAGGAGCGGAAGCACCAGTACATCCGCCGCGACATCGAGGCGGTGTTCGCCCTGCTCGACCAGGGTAAACCGGATCCCAATCAATACCCGGGTACCTATGCGTATTTGCTGCTGGCACTGGCCTTCCGGCTGGACTACCTGGTGAAACCGGAGGGTTTCATGATGGATACCATGGAGCGCATCCACACCATTTATTTCAGCAAAAACGACCGCACGCCACAGATGAAAGTGCTGGCGATCCGTAAGGAGTTCCAGAAACTACTCGACCGCTCCCAGGAGGACTTTTTCCGGGAAATGTACCGCACCCGCAACACCTTCGGTATCAATCCGGCGGTGAACCACGACGCCATCGCCAATCTAATCAGCGGGGAAATGACCAACATGGAATGGCCCTTGCAGCAGAATTACGACGAACTGGCCCTGGCCGTACCACAGTACATTGCCGGCTTCGCACTGTTTCATTACGCCCCGCCCCGCCCCGACCGGGAACTGTTGCACCTGTTTTTCCAGGTCACGGAAGCACGGTTCTTTACGGAGCTGGGCTTCTCAAGAGTCTATGCCGATCCGGAAGGAAGGCTGTTCAAAAGCGAAATATTGAAGGAGATCAAACTCATTGCCGAACGCAACCGGCAGGCATTTCCGCGCCTCCGGCCGGAGCTGAATCGCCTGGATTTTGCGTCCATGACGCTGTTTGCCAGGTCGTTCTTATTGATGATCAAGGATTTAGATTTAACCGGTGCCGGATGAACGACTTCGTCGAAACCTATCGCAACATCATTGTCCAGATCGCTACGCCCAACAGCACTGGCACGGGCTTCTACCTGCGCGACCATAACCTGATCGTGACCAACCACCACGTAGTGGAAGGCCACCGGGCGGTCGTGATCGAAGGGGCCATGTTCGGCAAGCAGGTGGCGCGGGTGCAGTATGCCGATCCGAAGTACGACCTGGCTTTTCTAGCCGGGCCCCACGGGGCGGTCGACCTGCCCGAAGTACGGCTGGGCACCGGCCAGGGGCTGCGCGAGGGCGATCCGGTGACCGTGATCGGCCACCCCTTCGGGCTGAAATTCAGCGTGAATACCGGCATCATCTCCAATGCCCGCGAGGTGATGAACGGGGTGCCCTACCTGCAAATAGACGCGGCCCTCAATCCGGGGAACAGCGGCGGCCCGGTGGTGAACCGCGCCGGCGAAGTGGTGGGCATCAATACTATGATCATTCAGAACAGCAACAACATCGGCTTTTCCCTGCCCGTCCAGTTTTTGCAGGAATCGCTCGACGGTTACCGGCTTGCCGGCACCGACAATGCCTGCCGCTGCATCGCCTGCCTCAACATCGTGACCGAAAAGACGGTAGACAAAGGTTTCTGCCTGTTCTGCGGCAGCCGGGTGGAACTGCCCGCTGGCCAGGATGAGTACCACCCCGTTGGGATTGCCCGCACCATCGAGCGGCTGGTGGCACAGCTGGGCCACGACATTCCACTCAGCCGTTCCGGCCCCAACGCCTGGGAAATCCGGCAGGGCAGCGCGAAGATCGGCATCACCTACCACGACAAGAGCGGCCTGCTCTCCGCGGACGCGGTGCTGTGTCAGTTGCCGAAAGCCAATATCAAGCCCCTGTACGAGTACCTGTTGCGCGAAAACTACAGCAACGAAGCCCTCACGCTCAGCCTGCACGGCCAGGATATCGTCCTGTCCCTACTTATCTATGACCGCTACCTGAGCGATGAGACGGGCATGGCCCTGTTGCGGCTGGTGTTTGAGAAGGCGGACTATTACGATAATATTCTGGTGGAACGGTTTGGGGCGAGCTGGAAGGCGGAATGAGCAGGTTTAGTTTCCCTCTACGACCTATCAACCTGATCTTCTCATCTGGAGCCAGGATTTCAAAACCAAAAAGTGATTTGCCATGCATCTCTGTTCCATTTGTAAAATCGGTCAACTTGCTCCCGGCGCAGTCACTGTCACGTTGGAGCGCGGAGCATCAATCGTGTTGCTAAAAAAGGTGCCGGCGCAAGTCTGTGATAATTGTTCGAGTTACTTTCTCGACGCAGAGACTACGCGGCTGGTGCTTCAAAAGGCGGAAAATTCGGTGCAAAACGGCGCGGAGTTGGAAGTCATCCAGATGCAGGCGGCTTGATAAGGGCCAATCAATACTGGCGTGCAACACTACCTCGCGCCAGCGGAGTTACAACCGCGTCCTTACCTTTTTCACCATCTCCTCCTTCCACGTCAAAAACGTCCCCGCCACGATCTGCTGCCGGGCCTCACCGACCAGCCAGAGGTAAAAAGCCAGGTTCTGCAGGGTGGCCAGTTGCATGCCCAGTATTTCGTTGTTCACGAACAGGTGCCGCAGGTAGGCCCGCGTATGCGTCCGGCTGGTCGGCGCCGGGCAGTGCGCATCGATGGGCGAAAAGTCTTCCCGCCATTGCTGGTTGCGGATGTTGATGATGCCTTCGGCGGTGTAGAGCATGCCGTGCCGGGCATTGCGGGTTGGTAGTACGCAGTCGAACATGTCGATGCCGCGGCTGATGCACTCCAGGATATTTTCCGGCGTACCGACGCCCATCAGGTAACGGGGCTTGTCGGCGGGCAGTATGTCGGTGACCAGTTCGGTCATGGCGTACATGTCTTCCATGGGTTCGCCTACCGAGAGGCCGCCGATGGCGTTGCCCTCCCGCCCGAACGAGGCGATCGTTTCGGCCGAGGCCCTGCGCAGATCGGGGTAGGTGCTGCCCTGCACGATGGGGAAAAAGGCCTGCGCATAGCCGTGCTGTGGCTCGGTACTATCGAATCGCTCCACACAGCGGGCCAGCCAGCGATGGGTCAGTTCCATCGACTTTTTTGCGTAGTCGTACTCGCAGGGGTAGGGCGTACACTCGTCAAAGGCCATAATGATGTCGGCGCCGATAGTGCGCTGAATATCCATCACCCCTTCCGGCGTGAACGTGTGTTTGGAGCCGTCGATGTGGCTTTGGAAGGTGACCCCTTCTTCCCTGATCTTGCGCCGATGCGCCAGCGAATACACCTGGAAACCGCCGCTGTCGGTCAGGATAGGCCCCTGCCAGCCATTGAAACGGTGCAGCCCGCCGGCTTTTTGCAGCACTTCCAGCCCGGGGCGCAGGTAGAGGTGGTAGGTGTTACCCAGGCAAATTTGCGCGTGAATGTCGTTGACCAGCTCGTGCTGATGTACGGCCTTGACCGTGGCTGACGTACCGACGGGCATAAATATTGGCGTCTCAATCGAACCGTGATCGGTCTCGATGCGTCCGGCGCGGGCGCGGGAATGGGGGTCGGTATGCTGCAGGGTGAAGGTCAAAAGTGTGGAAGTAGAGGGTTTAGAGGGATTTAGAGAAGAGGTTTAGAAAGGGTTTAGAGTAAAGGTTTAGAGGGGTTTAGAGAAAAAGGATCTGAACAGGGAATGTTTAGAAAAAATTTAGAGCGGTGAAGGCTAAACCCCTCTAAACCCTTCCTAAACCCCTCTAAACCCTTCCAAACCCCGCCTTACAACACCGAATGCTCCACAAACGGCAACTGCCCGGGATAGTCCGTGGTGAAATGCAGTCCCCGGCTTTCGCGGCGATGCACGGCCGAGCGGGTGATCAGGTAGGCGATGGTGATCAGGTTGCGCAGCTCCATCATTTGAGGCGACATGGTGGTGGTTTTGTACAATTCTTCCGTCTCTTGGTACAGCAGGTAGAGCCGGTCGAGGGCGCGTTTCAGACGCACGTTGGAGCGGACAATGCCCACGTAGTACGACATGATATCCTTCAATTCCTTCATGCCCTGGGTAATGAGTACCATTTCCTGGGGATCGGTGGTGCCGGCCGCATTCCAGTCCGGCACGTCGTCCTGAAAACCGAAATCATCCAGGCGGTCCTGGATGTCTTCATAAATCCGGTGGGCAAAGACCATGGCTTCCAGCAGCGAGTTGGAGGCCAGCCGGTTGGCGCCGTGCAGGCCGGTGCTGCTGCACTCGCCGGCTGCGTACAGGCGCTGGATACTGGTGCGTCCGCAGGCATCCACGCGGATGCCGCCGCACATGTAGTGACAGGCCGGTACAATCGGGATCATCTGCAGCATCGGGTCGATGCCGATGCTGACACATTTTTCGTAAATGGTGGGAAAATGCGCTAAAAAGTCTTCTTTCTCCAGATGGCGGCAGTCCAGGTACATACAGTCGGTGCCGCGTTTTTTCATTTCGGAGTCGATGGCCCGTGCCACGATGTCGCGCGGTGCGAGCGACAGGCGGGGATCGTAGTGTTGCATGAACTCTTCGCCTTCAGCGGTTTTCAGGATGGCCCCGTGGCCGCGGACCGCCTCCGAAACCAGGAACGACGGATTCTCGCCCGCCGGGTTGAACAGCGAAGTGGGGTGAAACTGCATAAACTCCATGTTCTCTACCCGCCCCTTGGCCCGGTAGGTCATGGCCACCCCGTCGCCGGTCGCAATCACCGGATTGGTGGTGGATTTGTAGACCTGTCCGGCTCCGCCGGTGCACAGCACCGTGATTCGGGCCAGGATAGTATCAATTTGGCCGTTCTCTTTGTGCAATGCATAGCAGCCGTAGCATTCGATGTCGGGCGTCACGCGGACGATCATCCGGCCCAGGTGGTGCTGGGTGATGAGATCGAGCGCGAAATAGTGTTCCAGTACCTGGATGTTGGGCAGCCGGGCGGCTTCCTCCATGAGGGTGCGTTGCATTTCCCAGCCGGTGAGGTCTTTGAAATGCAGGATGCGGTGCTCCGAGTGCCCGCCCTCCCGGGCCAGGTCATAGTCGGTGGAGTTCTTTTCCTTGTCGAACCGGGCGCCCCAGTCGATGAGCTCCTGCACCCGCTCCGGCCCTTCTTCGACGACGATGCGTACGATTTCCTCTTTGCAAAGGCCATCGCCGGCATCCAGCGTATCGGCAATATGCTTTTCGAAGTTGTCTTTTTCGCCGTCCCAGACGGCCGCCACACCGCCCTGGGCATAGCGGGTATTGCTTTCGCCTTCCACCGTTTTAGTGAGTACCAGGATGCTGCGGTCGGGAAAACGGCGGGCAGACTTGATGGCGAAAGTAAGTCCGGCAATCCCGGAACCGAGCACCAGGACGTCGGCTTTTATACGTGTCATAATGGATAGGCTAAGGTGCCACAGCGGGCAGTGTACGTTGCTGGCGAAGGCAACAAGATTATTTCAGTGCGTACGAAACAGAAAGTTCCCAGGCAGAGTTTTTCCATGGTCCAGAAAGAGTAGAAGGCGTAAAAATAGGGGACAGCGAGGGGCCGGACAAAAAAATGGGCCAACGGCGTTTGTATTGCCGTTGGCCCAAGTTATTTATCTTCAAAAAAGCCGACTGCGTATGGAATCTATACGTCCGACTCGGGTTGCTCGTCGTTCGTCTCCAGGAGGGGTGGCTCCGGTGATTCCGCATCGGCTGCCAGCTCTTCCCCCCCTATCGTAGGTTCCAGCAGGTCCTGCTTGTGCACTTTAGGATGGCCGGTAAAATGCTTGAGCATGATGATCTCACGCTGCGTCAGCTCCCGAAAAGCGCCCCGTTGTAGTTCCTTTTTAGTCAGGCCCGCAAAGTAAAAACGGTCCAGTTTGAACACTTCATAGCCGAGTGATTCGAAAAGGCGGCGTACAATGCGATTCCGACCGATGCTGATTTCCAATTCGACGATATCACGTTCCGGATGGTCTTCGGAAAAGCGGATCCAGTTAACTTCCACCAGTCCGTCTTCCAGCTCGATGCCTTGCTCGATGCGCTCGAAATCGGCCTGGGAAAGTGGCTTGCGCAAGCCCACCCGATATTGCTTCTGCACGTTGTGGCTCGGATGGGAAAGTTTTTGCGCCAGATCGCCGTCATTGGTCAACAGCAACAGGCCGGTAGTATCGCGGTCCAGTCGCCCGACCGGATAAATACGCTCCGGAAAATGCGGATCCACAATATCCATGACGGTGGTCCGTCCGTGTTCATCCTCGGTACTGGTAATCACATTTTTTGGCTTGTTCAGCAGCACATAGATCGTACGTTCCTGGATGCTGACCAGTTTGCCGGCGCAGACCACCACATCACCAGGCTGAATCCGGTAGTACGGTTCCATTTTGACTTCGCTGTTGACGGTTACCAGCCCTTGCTCGACGTACTCCACGGCTTTGCGGCGCGAGGAAAGTCCGCAGTGGGCGAGGTATTTGTTCAAAGGCATGCCTGCGCCGCTGGGTAAGCCGGGCTTGGGCTTGCGCTCCACAAAAAATTCGTCCCGCTTTGGTTTGCGGCCAAAAGGCTTCTTATTGAAGCCACCGCCGCCACTTTTGTTATAAGGTTTGCGCTCGTAGCTACCACCACCCTGACTGCGGTCCTGCCAGGGCTTGCGTTCGGCACCGCCTTCGCGGGGCTGGTAAGGCCGGTCGCTGCCACCCTGGCTGCGATCCTGCCAGGGCCTGCGCTCCGGCGTTCCTTCGCGGTTGGTATCGCGGGGTTGGTAAGGCCGGTCGCTGCCACCCTGGCTGCGATCCTGCCAGGGCCTGCGTTCCGGCGTTCCTTCGCGGTTGGTGTCGCGGGGCTGATAAGGCCGGTCGCTGCCGCTCTGGCTGCGGTCCTGCCAGGGCCTGCGCTCCGGGGTTCCTTCGCGGTTGTTGTCGCGGGGTGGGTAAGGCCGGTCGCTGCCGCCTTGGCTGCGATCCTGCCAGGGCCTGCGTTCCGGGGTTCCTTCCCGGTTGGTGTCGCGGGGCTGGTAAGGCCGGTCGCTGCCGCCCTGGCTGCGGTCCTGCCAGGGCTTGCGTTCCGGTGTTCCTTCGCGGTTGTTGTCGCGGGGTTGGTAAGGCCGGTCGCTACCGCCCTGGCTGCGATCCTGCCAGGGTTTTCGCTCGAAACCACCTTCGCGGTTGGTGTCGCGGGGTGAAGGCCGGTCGCTGCCGCCTTGGCTGCGGTCTTGCCAGGGTTTGCGTTCAAAGCCACCTTCGCGATTGGCGTCGCGGGGTGGGTCGGTGGGTCGGTCGCTGCGATCTTGCCAGGGCTTACGTTCGGTGTCTTCGGGTGGTTTTTCCGATTCATCGTCGGGGCGCTGGGATTTTGATCGCTCTTGCAGCGAGTAATCCGGGTCCGTCTTGCTGAGTCGCGGACGGCGTTTTTTTTCTTCTTCCATTGAATGAGGGACAGGTTGAGGATGGTATTTGATCAGTGCAAAGTTCCGGCTTTTCGCCGGGATGAATTTTATCGGATGTGTTTATTTTGCTTAAAATAACAATTTGGCGAAAAGTGACCAAAATTATACAAACGTATTTTTCAAGTGGCGACGGAATGGCCGCAAAATTTCGTGCCGATGGATAGCGGATAGTGGGCACGCGTACTTCAGCTAGCGATGATGATGATCTAAAAAAATGCCAACTGTTCATTCGCCGGCAACAGCTGAAATGTACGCCGGTGATGGGGCGAAATGCCATGCTCCCGGATTGCCTGGCGATGTACTGGCGTGGGATAACCTTTGTTGGAAAACCATTTATATTGGGGAAAGTCACGTTGCAATTGACACATTTCCGCGTCGCGGTGGGTCTTGGCCAGCACGGATGCGGCGGCGATGGCGGCAAACTTAGCATCGCCTTTAATGATGCACTGGTGCGGTATGGTGGCATAGGGCTGGAAGCGGTTGCCATCCACCAGGATAAATTCCGGTCGTACTACCAGCTGGTCCAGTGCCCGGTGCATGGCCAGAAACGAAGCCCGCAGGATATTAATTTCGTCAATTTCGGCGGCTTCCACCCGACCCACGGCCCAGGCCAGTGCTTCCCGTTCGATCACTTCGCGCAGCGTCGTCCGCTGGTGCTCGGTGAGCTGCTTGGAATCATTCAGCCAGGGATGGTAAAAGTCCTTGGCCAAAATGCAGGCTGCCGCAAACACCGGCCCGGCCAGACAACCGCGCCCGGCTTCGTCGCAGCCGGCTTCCAGCCAAACGGGATGTTGAAAAGCAGCCAGGGTGGGCATTGCTGATGATTATCGTTGATAAAAATTACCACTTCCCTTTTCGTTTCGGTTTCTCGCCTTTGTCAAACTTGTTAAAGGTACGATCATCGTTCTTAAACGACTTTTCTTTTGGCGCCGAAGCATCATCCACGCGCAGGTGACGACCATTGATCGTAAATTCCGACAATCCACGCCGCACCGCCACGACATAAGCCGCATCGAGATCGAAGTGCATGTAGGCCTTGTTCAGGTCGATGTGTCCAATGGCGGCGGTCGGTACGCCGAAGTTGCGCGACAGCACCCGGATAAAATCTTTCTTGGTAACGCCATCCATTTCGCCAACGTTGACGAACAGGCGCTGTAATTGCCCGGTGTTGTCCGGACGGGCCATGGTCAGCCCGGGACCCTTGTGGCTGCCGGAGCCCCGCGGATACACATTAATATCCGGGGCATTGCGGTAATACGACAGGAAACGGTTGAATTCCACGCTGGCCAGTCGCTTGATGAGGTCTTCTTTGGACAGATCCTTCAGCTCCTCATAAATACGCTCCATGTACGGTTCGATCTCGGCATCGTGTACCTCCTGGGTGTGGATGCCGCTGATAATGTGGAACAACTGGCGCTCGCACACTTCGTAGCCCGTCGGGATCATCTTTTTCGGGATGGTCGTCTTCAGCTTCCGCTCGATCTGGCGGATCCGCTCCTCGAACTTGGAGGTGATAATGATGATGGAAACGCCCTTGTGCCCGGCCCGGCCGGTACGACCGCTGCGGTGGGTGTACACCTCGATCTCGTCGGACAGGCCGTAGTTGATCACGTGGGTAATTTCACTGACGTCAATACCGCGTGCCGCCACGTCGGTGGCGATGAGCAGCTGGAGGTTCCGCTCGCGGAAACGCTGCATCACCCGGTCGCGGTCACTTTGGGAAAGATCGCCGTGGAGGGCATCGGAGTTGTAGCCATCCCGGATCATTTGCTCGGCAATCTCCTTGGTTTCCGCCTTGGTGCGGCAGAAGATGAGGCCATAAATGCCGGGATTGGCATCCACCACCCGCTTCAGGGTCGCATAACGATCATCGGCCCGGCACAGATAGTACTCGTGTTCGATGTTGGCGTTGGTCTGGTGGACATTGCCGGTGCTCAACTCTTTCGGGTTGGTCATATAGTTGGCGGCAATGGCCCGCACCTCGTGCGGCATCGTAGCGGAAAACAACCAGATCGACTGGCGATTGGTCACGGCGCCGAGTATTTCGTCCAGGGCATCTTTGAAGCCCATGTTGAGCATTTCGTCGGCTTCGTCGAGCACAACCCGGCTCACGTTTTCCAGGCGGGCCGCTTTCCGCTGGATCATGTCCAGCAAGCGGCCGGGTGTAGCCACCACGATCTGGGCGCCGGCCTTAATCTGCCGGATCTGCGTCTCGATGCTGGCGCCGCCGTATACGGCTACTACTTTGTACTGGTGGGCAAACTGGGAGTAATTCTCCAGATCGCCGGCGACCTGGACACATAGTTCGCGGGTGGGGCAAAGCACGACGGCCTGGATACCCCGCTCCGTGGGATTGATGCGCTGTAAAAGCGGAAGACCAAAAGCAGCGGTTTTGCCGGTTCCCGTCTGGGCCAGGGCAATAAAGTCGTCATCGGTTTTCAGGGCGGTGGGAATCACTAGTTCCTGCACCGGGGTGGGCGTCTCGAATCCCATTGCGGTGATGCCTTGTAGCAGGTCATCGTCGAGGCCCAAATCTTTAAATAATGCCATTAAAACAGTCTGAAATATGAAAAAAAAGCAAGCTGCGGGCGCATAGTGCGGGGCAACTTCCGAAAAAAGATCGCAAGGTAGACTTTTTTGCAGTAAGGGCGGCTATTGTTGCCGGCTGTTAAGACGTAGTTAGGGATTTAGGTAGGCTTCGGTACCGGTGGTTTTTTAATAAATGCCCGTTCCATACAAAAATCCAGGAGCCATTCCGAACATTCGGAATGACTCCTGGATTTTATCAAAAATTCCCGGCCTTAACCGCTGATCAACGTTGCAGCAGCACGCTCCGGTGTGCAGTTTCGCCATCAATGTGAATACGGAACAGGTAGGTACCCGTTGCCAGGCCTTGCAGATCAATGGTTTGGGTCAGCGACACACCGTTGCCGGCATCGACTTTCCGAACCACCTGCCCCAGGGTGTTCAGCACTTCGATACGCACATCAGCCGCTTGTGCGAGCGTGAGGGCCACGACGGCGCTGTTGGGGGTCGGGTTCGGACTGATGGTCAGCGATTGCAGGGATGCCGGGTCCTGGATGGCGGACACACCACCTACGGTCACTTGCAGTACAAAGTCGGGCTCGCAGCCGGTGGCATCGCTGATGGTAACCGTATAGAGGCCGGGCGCCAGGCCAGTGATATCCTGCGTACTGGCCCCGTTGCTCCATTCGTAGCCATAGAAATTCGGATCGTCGATCACTGCTGCATAGGAACCGGTCGGCGTCAAATCGATGGCTCCGTTGTTACCCGGCGCGGTGGCGTCGGTCACGGTCGCCGTAGCCGCCAGCGGATCAGTATCGCCAATCAGGGTAACGAGAATGGATTGGCCGACGAAGAAGCAGGCCATGCTCGGATCGACATTGGTCACAAAGTTGGGCATGGTCGGGTCAATCAGGGTGCCGCCACCGATGACAATCGGGGTGAGGTAATACTCGCCGTACGGTACGACAGCCTCATCATTGGGCAGAGACAATACAAATGGTGTGGTCAGGAAACGGGTGCTGGCGATAAATGCGTTGCCCAGGTCCACCGGCCAGGTGCCGGCGGGTACTGCAGTCGTGGTGATGACGTAGGACAGCCCATTCACTTCGCCGTTGGTCGGCAGCACAAATCCGGTACCCAGGGTGATGATCCCGTTGACGTCCTGGCCCTGGCAAACATAGCCGTCATTGGCTACATTGAGCGTTCCGACCATGGCATCGGCACAATCGAGATCGGCAAACCGGGTGATTTTGAAGCAGAATTCACCCTCGGCCGCCATGCCCTGCGCATTGAAGCCATCGATCAGTATGTAGTAAATTTTACCGGGCTGCGTTTCAAAATCCAGTGCCGAACGGTAGTTGCCGGCGGCAACGTCGATGTCGTCATTGCAGGCTTCCTGGGTCAGATCGAAACAGTTCAGGCCGGAGAAAATAGCCAGCTGCGTATCCCCGTCGCGGAGGTAATTGCCGGAGCAGGAGTCCGTTTCGATATGGTACTTGTAGCCGTCCCCCACGAACGTGAACCACAGGGAGTTATCGATAATATCCTGACCGCCATTGCCCACTTCATCCCAGCAGGTCACTGCGGGGTCATAAGGAGAAGCCGTGGCATTGGTATTGTCGTACGAAGGAGTGGACTGGGCCACACCGGCGGTCTGGCCAAAATAAGAGGTCAGGTCCGTAGCCGTTTCACAGACGTCCGGTGCGGCGACCTGGGCGGGCAGCTGCACGTATTCCACCTCGTCCACGTAAAAAAGATATTCGGCTGCCGCCGCATAGAAGTCGACACTGCCCAGGTTTTTCACGTACTTCCAGGAGCGACGCAGCTGGCCATTGATGTAGAGGCGGGCCACGTCGTTGTCCAGGTCGATGATGTGTTCTATCTGGAACCAGGTATTCTGCGGGTACGCCACCCGGTTGGGCGTAAGCGGGTTAGAAATGCTGTCCAGGCCGTTGGCATAGAAATACACATCCAGCACCCAGCTGTCCGTTGGTTGTGATCCGGTGGGGGTTTGGGAATTCTGAATGTTATAATAAGCAGCTTTCCCGGTTGGCACGAACATTTTCCATTTCAGGCTGTAGCGGCCGGTCGTTTTGTTGCCCAGCAGCAGCAGCTGGTCGTCGCCCTGCACCGCGCCTACCAGTTGGTAGCGCACTTTCATGGACTTAGTACCATCGGAGGCAAAATCGGCCGATACATCGGCACTGAGGGTGGCGTTGTTGTCCGGGGCATCCCAGGGTTTCCACCAGGTTGCCTGGGGG
>JBKJKS010000014.1:0-4732 GCA_046597295.1 Saprospiraceae bacterium | reverse complement strand
CCGAAACTTTGATCCGGTCCAGGTCTTCCCGGCTTTCCGGGGGGAGCTGCTCCCGGCTGCGTTTCTCCAGCCGCCCGGAAAAGCTCATTATTTTGCGCAGCGGCTCCTGCAGATCGTGGCTGGCCACGTAGGCAAACTGCTCCAGCTCCTCGTTGGAGCGCCGGTAGTTGACGTTGGTGGCCTGCAGCTCCTGGGTTCTTTCCTGCACCAGGCCATCCAGTTGATCGGTCAGCAATTTACGGTCGTGGATATCGGTGCAGGAGCCGATGTAGCCGGTGAACTCGCCGGCCGGGGAGAAGGAAGGCTTGCCGACGTCCAGCAGCCAGCGGTAGGCGCCATCGTGCCGCCGCAGTCGATACTCCAGTTGGAAGGGTTCGCGGGCAGCGTAGCTGGCTTCGTACACTTCCCGGTAGTGTTCCAGGTCGTCGGGGTGGACACCTTCGATGCAGCCGTTTTTGGTTTCCTCCTCCAGCGTACGGCCGGTGAATTGCAGCCAGGTGTTGTTGAAAAAAACGCAGCGCTGGTCGGGGTCAGCCACCCAGATCATCACCGGCGCGTCGTTGGCCATGGCGCGGAAGACGGCGAGTTTGATGGTGCTGTGCTGTGCGGTCACGTCTTCGATGGCCAGTACGATCATTTCCTCCTGGTGGATGCGCTGGACCACCTTATGGGCGTTGAGCAGCATGATTTTTTCCCCGATGCCGGGAAAGGTATGGGTCACTTCCATTCCGTAGAACTGGTTGTTCTGCGGAATGATTTCTTCGAGCAGCCGGCGCAGTTGGGGAATATTCCATTGCCCGTTGCCCAGCTGGTAGATCATCTGCCCAACGGTGTCCTTTTCACTGGTCTGGAAGGTGCGGTAGAAGACCTGGTTGGCGGCCTTTATGTGCAGGCGCGCATCCAATACGACCAGCGACTCCCGCAGGTTGGAAAACACCGCTTCGGAGTACTCGTAGGCTTCGGTGAGCTGCTGGCTGCGCACCTGGAGTTCCTGGTTGGTGGCCTGCAGCTCTTCGTTGGTGGCTTCTATTTCCTCCTTGCTGGTTTCCAGCTCCTCATTAAGGCTTTGCAGCTCCTCGTTGCTGGCCACGGTTTCTTCGTTGGCGGCCTGTAGTTCCTCGTTGTTGGCTTCCTGCACCTCGGTGATGAGGCGCATGTCTTCCCGCAGGGCCGCCAGCTCGACCTCGTACTGTTTGGATCGCTGGTCCGGGCGGCCGGCCGCGGCTCCGGAAGCGGACCGCGCCGCGGATTGTTCGTTAAAAACGACCAGGAAAAGCCGCTCTTCCCCCTCGCCGGCGAACGGCACGACCTGGATGCCGGCCAAGTAAGTATGGCCCCTGAGCTGGAACGGGATGCCGGATTTTTGCACCGCTTTTCCCGACTTGCTGCATTTGTGCACGGCGGTGCGCAGCTCGAAGCCCAGCTCCGGCCGCACCATTTTCAGTAGGTTGAGCGTGGCTTTGCCGGAGGTCGGCTCCAGGAACAGACCGGTAGCGCCCCGGAACTGCAGGATTTCCAGGTCCTGGTTGACCAGGACGGACGGCGGTACGAACTGTTTGAGCAGCAGGTTGTCCACCCGCATTTCCAGCGTTTCCTTCGGCAGCGCGTCTTTGGGCGGGGCGGCTGCTTTTTGGCCGGGGAGGGCGGCCGGTTCGGTCAGGCCCGTTAAGCTGCGATTCATTTCCAGCAACGCCCGCCCCGAGGTATCGTTTTTGCGCCCGTATACTTTATCTTTTTTATCTAACTGTTCAAAAAACTGGGTGGCGGCGCCGATGGTTTCCGATTTGCCCAGGATCAGCCGGCCGGTGGGTTTCAGCGCGTAGTGAAAGGTGGCGATTATTTTCATTTGCAGCGCCGGGTTCAGGTAGATGAACAGGTTGCAGCAGCTGATCAGATCGAGGCGGGGGAAAGGGGGGTCCTGGATGATGTTTTGCGGGGCGAAGACGCAGTAATCGCGGATGGATTTGATGATGCGGTAACCGCCGTCCGTTTTGGTGAAAAAGCGTTTCAGACGTTGCGGACTTACTTCCGCCAGGTCGGCGCCTTTGTACACGCCGAGCCGGGCTTTGGCAATCATCTTTTCGCTCAGGTCGGTGGCGAAGATCTGGATGACGGTGGTATTGGCCTTATCCCCCAACACTTCGGTGAGCACCATGGCCAGCGAATACGCCTCTTCGCCGGTGGAGCAGGCCGGCACCCAGATGCGAATGGGCTCATTGCTTTTCCGGTGCAGCAGCATCTCGGGCAGCAGCTTCTCTTTCAGGTAGTCCAGCGTCTCGGTGTCGCGAAAAAAACGGGTGACGTTGATGAGCAGGTCGTCGTACAGTACCGCCGCTTCGCCTGCATTTTTTTGGAGGTACTGCACGTAGTCCGGCAGCGTTTCCAGTTGGTGCAGCAGCATCCGCCGGACGATGCGCCGTTGGATGGTCGACACTTTGTAGTAATTGAAATCCACGCCGCTGGACTTTTTGACCAGCCGCAAAATGGATTTCAGGTCCGTGTCCCCGTCCGGCATGACGGCTTCATTTTCCTCTTCCAGGATGATTTTCTGGATGCGCGGGACGAATTTGCTGAGTCGCTCCAGCTCTTTGGCGATCTGCTCCGGCGAAAGCACCATATCCACTATCCCGGCATGGATGGCCGACTGGGGCATGCCCTCGAACTTGGCCGACCCGTCCTGGGCCAGGGTCACCCCGCCCGCCGCCCGGATGGCCTGCAGGCCCAGCGTGCCGTCTTTGCCGGTGCCGGACAGTACGACGCCGATGGCGCCCTCCTGTTGCCGCTCGGCCAGGGAAATAAAAAACTTGTTGATGGGCAGGTTCAGGGCTGGCTTTTCGTTACGCGGGTCGAGGGTCAGCACGCCGTCGATGCTTTCCATGGTCTTATTGGGCGGGATGACGTATACGCAATCGGGCTCGATGTGCAGGAGGTGCTCGGCTTCCATGACCCGCATCTCCGTATGGCGGGCCAGGATGGTGGAAAGCAGGCTGGCGTGGTTGGGATCGAGGTGCTGAATATAAATATACGCGATCCCGGTGGTCGGCGACAGGCTTTTCAGCAGCTGCATCATGGCTTCCAGACCGCCGGCCGAGGCGCCGATGGCCACGATGGGCACCGGCTTTTTGGTCTTCGAAACGGGAAGCGGCTGCGCTTTTGTTTTAGACATTATCTTTCATATTGAGGCACGATGATACGATCAACAGAATAAATAGTTGCCAAAAAGGGCTTCATTTTCAGGAAAACTACGATTGCCGGCGCACAGACCGGGTCATGGTTTTGTCAGCAGAGTGTTCTGGTGCTAACGATTTGATAATGTGCAACTAAGACCGGTTATTTCGGCCACCTTTGTGCGGATAGCAACTGACGATGACCAATTGAATTGGCCAGGTCGCTCCAATAAAGCGCAGCCTCCCCGGCGCATACTTCCATCTGATCCGAAAGATTCGGAATGCTTCTCTAACCGCACTGCCTGATCCATGTCCGCATCCTTACCTTCCGCTTTTCGCAGTGCAGTTAGCAAGGCGCCCTACAAGATCCTGATCGTGGATGACGACGACGAAGATAAAGAGTTCTTCCGGGAAGCGCTGCAACAAGTAGACGCCTCCGTGATCTGTCTCGAAGCGGCCGACGGACTGGAAGCCCTGAAAATACTGCAAACGCCCGGGAGCGAACTGCCCGATCTGATCTTTCTCGATCTGAACATGCCGCGCATGGGCGGCAAACAGTGCCTGGCGGAAATCAAAAAGGCCAGGCACCTCTGCCATTTACCGGTGATCATTTATACTACTTCCAAACGGGTGGAGCATCGGGCAGAGATGAAAGCGCTGGGCGCCGCTTATTTCATTACCAAGCCGATCTACCACGATCTGCTGTGCCAGTCCATTGCCTACGTGTTCTCCAAAGAATGGCCGGCCATGCCGGCGGTACCCAAGCCGGATTTTGTGACGCCGTTGGGTTGAATGCAAAAAGGCAAATAAGCAAAGGGCAAAAGGGCAAATAAGGCAAAAGGGCAAATAGCAAAAAGGCAAATCAATATTTATCTGGATGCAGGAGCATGTGGTGAAGAAGCCGGCCGACTTCTTCGCTTTTCTGGGTCAATGTGTCCCATTGTGATTGATCGATGTACAGACATTTAAGCGAAAAATCCAGCCACACTTGAGTTTCTGTATTCTCGGCATCGGCATCTGAGGCCTTCGCTACAAAATGAGCGGGATATTGCCTTTTCCGAAAGGCTTCCGCGTGGTTAGCACAAACTGCACGCGAGGAACGTCGGATTTGGCTGGTCAGCACATATTTCTCTTCAGGTGGGAAAAGTTTGCTTATTTCAAAAATTTCCATTGCCAAAGCAAATGCCTTCTTGTAAACTGTTGAATCCCGAAAAGTAGAGGCCGCCATGTTTATTTATTTCTAAAGTTAGCTCTCTGCTGCCTTTTGCCTTCTTTGCCTTTTGCCTTCTTTGCCCCTTGCCTTCTTTGCCTTTTGCCTTATTTGCCCCTTGCCTTTTGCCTTATTTGCCCTTTGCCTTATTTGCCCCTTGCCTTATTTGCCCTTTTGCCTCATTTGCCCTTTCAATTATTCAACATCACCGGCATCACCAGCATCAGGATGTCGCGGTTCAGGTTCGGCTCGGCTTCCACGGGGGTCAGAATGCCCGCCCGGCTGGGGGTGGACAGTTCCATTCTGATCTCTTCCCCGTCGAGTACGCCCAGCATTTCCACCAGGAATTTGGCAT
>JBKJKS010000539.1:0-2687 GCA_046597295.1 Saprospiraceae bacterium | reverse complement strand
TAATACTCATTCTATCAATCATCTAAATAGACTCTAAGCATATTTAGAAGCCTGCCAGTCCCTGGGGAGAGGTATAAGGAATTTTCTGGGTGTTCTTCTTTTTCAACTTTCCATTGTCCTGCACTGCGTAGGAAATAAGTTTGGAAGCGTTCGGATATATCTGGTAGAAGTATTTACCATCCGCGCTCAACCAACTGTCATTAGGGCCGCTCGACAGCACCATATCCAGGGCTTTGTAAGTGCCGTCGCCAGGAACACGTTGGGCTGCCGGGTCTCTGTTCAAGGTAATTTTTTCACCGTCTATTTTAAAACTGGATAGGGTGTTCAGAAATAGTCGTGGAGGGTTTTTTAGATGGTGTTACTATCCCTATTTTTCAAAACCGGTCAAGCCCAGGTAAGCATGTTGCTCTTTGGTTCTACCAACTGAAGAAGGCACCGCATAGGGCGAACCGCTTATTTCCGTTAAAGCGCCTGATCCTGCCGTTTTATAAGCGGCAATGGCATGGGTCTGGAACGCGCCGGATACGTATAAGTAATCGCCGGCCTGGTACATATCCTTTGAATCGCCCGGGGGCGGGTTGCCTCTCCGCGAAAAATAATTGGGGGTCAAAGATTGCTTCAATTTGTTGTCGCCGCCAATATCAAAAACACTGGTCACGTTCTCGCCGAAGCTCACTACGTACAATTTGGATTTGTCATTGCTCACCCAAGTCCAGCAGGCTTCGTCATTGCGACCGGCGGAGCCAAAATTCTGCACCTTGGCGCCCGTGGTAGCATCATGCACCGTTACGCTGTTGCTTTCCTTGGAGGAATGCAGATTGAAGTTGGACAAATAAATGTACTGGTTATTCGGGCTCCAGGAAAAACCGATACTTCCGGAAACGCCGGATTCTTCATACAGGCCGCTTTGGGTAAGATTGCCGGCTGCAAAGTCATAGATGTACAAGCGGCTGGGCATTTGTTTGGTAAGGTCAGGTTCCGGCACCGAAAAGTGCGCAACGCCCCAGGTGGATACGGCAATTTTAGTCCCAGCCGAGTTAAAGTCCACCGTAGTCGGTCCGCCATTATTTCCATCCATGTAAGTGGCGCCTATGCTTTTATATTCCAGCAAGCCGTTGGATGTATTGAAAGTAAAAACGGCTACATTCCTAAGCGGGGAAGAGACCACGCTGCCAAAGGCAACCGCTGGACTCATTTGAAAATTCGGATTGGAATGTTGATTGCCCACGACTACCCAGGTAGTTCCCCCTATCTCTTTAGCGGCTATGGAAGTAGCCCGTACGCCACGGGAATCCATGTTATTCATACCGGCATTGGATGCGTCTTGATCTACTTGTGTTAAACTGCCGGTCTCTCTATCAATTTTGAAAACAGAGATAGTACTATTAGTGGGGTTATTGCCCGCGTTCACAGCCAGCAGATAATCACCCACCATGCGCAAAGCGCCTTGTGTATCAAAATCGCCTTCTGCTGCATCGCCGGAACTGCCCGTATTATAGGGGGAGCCGGTTAATTCGGTGACCGTGCCATCGCTTTTTCTGCCCAGCGCAATGATGGCATTGCCGGCAGTAGCGTTGGTGCTGGTATAGATGTAGCCTTCATTACCATCGTTGGTATTGTTGTTGTCGTCTTTCTTGCAAGCGAATAAAGACAGCAGCACAAAAGCCGCTAAAAGTTGCATTTTCATAATTGTGTTTGTTTAAAAATTAATTTATCAGTTAGTGTTATGCGCTAAAGCAAATAAGCAGGGCTGCCAAGCCGGGGACGGCTTGGAAATTCAATGAATTTCTCATGTGTAAGCAGGTTAATTAAAAATCAATAGCGGGGATGGAGGTCCCTTGCAATCGACTTTTGTTTTGGTGAAAAATCATTTCTTTCACAAAGTTGACCGCCAATTATCACGAAAGTATCACGAGGTACAAAGAGGTAATATTTTGTTTACCGATAAATGGGAAGCGTGAAGCGGAAGGTCGTCACCTCGTCGTTCGATTCTGCCCAGACGCGTTCGCCGTGCAGTTCAATGACCTTTTTTACGATGGTGAGGCCCAGGCCCGTACTGTCTTTCTTTCGGTTGGAGGATATAAAGTAGCGGTCGAACACCCGGGAGAGGTGCACTTCGGGAATAGGATCGCCGCTGTTGCATACTTTGACCTGCACTTTTCCGGCCGCTTCAAAAAGAGTAAACTTGACAAAACCATCCTCGTGTACGTAGCGTAAGGCATTGTCCATCAGGTTTTGAAGTATGCGGTCCGTCCAACGTATATCGGCCACCGCCAGGGGCAGGTTTTGTGGAAAATCGGTGAGCAGTTTCACGTGTTTGGCTTCTGCCTGCAACTGGTATTTCTGTAAAGTATCCTGCGCCAGTTCGGCTATGTTAAACGGTTCCATTTCAACTTGGATTTGCCCGGATTCCAATTTTGACAGATCGAACAACTCCGCTACCAGACGATTGAGTCGGTTGGCCTCCAATAGCGCGATGTTGAGAAATTTTTCCTGTTCCGGGGCAGATATCTGGGATTTTTTCAGCAGCACCGTCTCTAAATAGCCGAGAATGCTCGCCATTGGTGTCCGCAGGTCATGCGAAAGGTTGGCGATCATTTCCATGCGGAACGCCTCGAGTGCCGTCACCTGCTCCAGGCTGGCCTGGAGTCGTTCGTTGATGCTTTTGTTTTCGATATTGGCCGCTT
>JBKJKS010000503.1:0-5148 GCA_046597295.1 Saprospiraceae bacterium | reverse complement strand
TACCGTGATGAAGACGGCTACGCGTACGGGTATTCCTCGCGCATCCGTCGCTTCGACCGCCAGCCCCGCTGGATCGATTACTACGATCCCTACTATGTGGATCTGTATAACTACGATCCCTTCTTTCTGCCCGGTACGACCATTTACACCTACGGGTACAATGACTACTGGACCTGGCGCCGCTGGCAGCGCTGGAACCGCTGGAACAGCTTCAACTCTTACAACTACGGCTGGGGTTGCAACAACTACAGCCCCTGGGGCTGGAACAGTGGTTACCAGGGCTTCAATGCCTGGAACAATCCCTCGGTGTTCAACAACTACTACTACGATCCGTACTGGACCTGGAACGGCTACAACCCGTACTACAGCAATGGCTGGTCGAACAACGACTACTACTATTCCAACGGCAACAATAATGGGAATGGTACGGGCAACTACCGCCCGCAGACCTACACCGGCGTACGCCGCGGTGGGACGACGGTCAATCCCGGCTATGCCCGTATCAGCGAAACCGGCAATGGCCGCCTGACCTCCTCTACAAAGGGTGCGGAGACGATCGAGTTGAAAGCCCGCCCAAATGGCCGTATTACGCCGGGTGGCAAAGAGGTGCCGACCAATGGACAAGTGGAGCGGACTACGCCGGCCAACGGCCGTCGACCCACTACCCAGGCCCCGAATGGTGAAGCGACGGATCGGAATACGACCCCGGCGCAACGCCCGGGCCGTAGCCCGGAGACCCGTCCGCGGACGGAAACCACGCCGACCCGTGAGCGTACCAATACCACGCCCACGCCGAGCCGTCGCCCGCAAACCGAGCAAACCACGCCGCGCGAGGAGACCCAACGTGGTCGCCAGCCGGAGACGCGTCCGACCCGGCCCAGCCAGGGCACGGAGCAGCCGCGTCCGACCCGCCGCCAGGAATCGACGTCCGAAGGTTCGGGCCGCCAGCGCAGTACGGAGGAGGCCCAGCCGACCCGTCGCCAAACGGAACAGCGTACGGAAGAGCGTGCGACCCGCACGGAAAGTCGCCCGGCGCCCCGGGAAACGCCCCAGACGACCACCCCCGCGCAGGAACGTAGCAGCGGTAATTCGTCGAATGGCAGCAGTGCACCGCGCGGTCGCAAAAACTAAGGTCCGGGCATCGTTTTTTAATTGCTTCCGACACACTCAACAAGGGGTGGAAACTGGTGTTGCACCTTCTTCCACCCCTTTACTTTGCCCTTTCTACTGAATTTATTTACCTCCATTCCTCTATTCTACATGAAACGCTCTTTTTTGCCCCTGCTTTTTCTATTCGCCGCCGTGCCGGGCTTTGCCCAGTTGGCGGGTGATGTCCTGCGCTATTCCTACCTCCAGCCCGGTGGTACGGCCCGCTACCTGGGTGCCGGTGGCGCCTTTGGCGCCTTGGGTGCCGAGTACAGTTCGCTCAGCAACAACCCGGCCGGACTGGCTATGTTCCGTTCCAACGAACTGGTGGTTACGCCCTCGCTGAAATTTTCGAAAACGGAAGCCGGGCTGGTCGGCAGTCCCCCCCTGGAAGATACCAAAAGCAACTTCGGTTTCGATAACGTCGGTTTCATTTTCAATACGACCCCACGCAGTGCGAAGTGGAAGACGTTCAATGTCGGTATCGGGCTCAACCGGCTAAACAACTTTCACCAGTCCATTTATTACCTGGGCGACGGCAACGGCAGTATCATCAACGGCTTGTTTGCCGACGCCGGTAGCGTGCTCAATAATGGCGGCAGCGCGGACGACCTCGATGCGTTCGGTTCCCGGCTGGCCTATGACGCCAATGCCATTTATTACCAGGACAATGTACTGACCAGCGATTTTGTCGGCAGTGAAAATGCCTCCCTGAACCGCAGCCAGACGCTGACGACCTCCGGCCGGATGAATGAAATGGTGCTGTCTTTTGCCGGGAATTATGACGAGAAACTGATGGTTGGCGCCACCGTGGGCGTACCGTTTGTCAACTACCGCCTGGATGGGGAATACCGCGAAGCGGACATGGCCGATGCGGTGCCTTTTTTTGACGGCTTGTCCTATACCGAATACCTGAGAACCGAAGGCGTGGGGGTCAACCTGAAACTGGGCGTCGCCTATCGCGTCAGCCAATCATTGCGCCTGGGCATGGCTTTTCACACGCCCACCTACCTGGGGCTGACCGACTCCTACAGCAACACGTTTGCTTACAATTATACCGACGGCGGCGGCAGTGTCCAGGGCCAGGAGCAGATATCGCCCGATGGCGTGAGCGACTACCGGTTGCGGACGCCCTGGCGCGCCATCGGCAGCGCAGCCTTCCTGTTTAAAAAATTAGGTTTCCTCAGCGCCGACGTGGAAGTGGTGGATTACAGCGCCAACTCCTACAACCTGACCGCCGACGTCAATAGCACCGACAATAAACTGGCCGAACGCGATCTGAATGCCGAAATCCAGCGCGCCTATCGCCAGACCACCAATATCCGGGTAGGCGGTGAAGTTGCCCTGGATGACTTCCGACTGCGGGCCGGGGTGAACCTGCTGGGTAAACCGCAGGTCAACGATACCGGATTCAATACGGCTTACACTGCCGGCGCCGGCATCCGTGGCGAATCGTTCTATCTTGATTTGGGCTATCGTTTTTCCAGGGGGAAGGGTTCGGTAACGCCCTACTTCGGCGCACCGTCTGCAGCGACCACCAATATTAATAACGAACTGCTACTGACCCTGGGCTTTAAGTTTTAGTGGCTCATTGTCAAATACTTATATGCTGGCCAAACCGGAACATTCCGGTTTGGCCAGCGTTTTTCAAAATCTTACCTTTGACATCCAAACAACGGAGATTCGTCCGTACCGGCGAGCGCTTTCCTAGAGCTGCCCGGCGCAGGCCATCATCCGTCAATCCTTGTACGAATGAAAGTTGTTATTCCCGTAGCCGGCGCCGGAACCCGCCTTCGTCCCCACACCTACACGCAGCCCAAGCCGCTCATGCCGGTAGCCGGCAAGCCGATCATCAGTTTCATCATTGACAAACTCGTGGAGGTGGGCCTCCACGATTTCGTATTTGTGATCGGGTATTTAGGCGACAAAATCCGCGACTTTATCCAGGAAACCTATCCGAATCTGCGCACCGAATTCGTCTATCAGGAGCACCGGGAAGGCTCGGCCCACGCCATCGGTACGGCCCGGGAAGCACTGGAAGACGAGGATGAAGTGTTTATCGCTTTCGGCGATACTATTTTCGAGGTCGATTTATGGCAGATGCTCAATTGCCCCAGCTCCTGCCTGGCGGTGAAAAAAGTGACCGACCCCCGGGAATTCGGTGTAGCGGAATCTGATGAAAACAGCCTGGTGACCCGCATGGTGGAGAAGCCACGCATCCCGAAATCGAATATGGCCATGGTCGGTTTGTACAAGGTGCGCGATGTGCCGGCCCTGCTCGGCGCTATCGATTACCTGATGGCCAATGAGTTGCGCACGGTCGGCGAATTTCAGCTGACCGATGCCCTGCAACGTATGGTGGAACAGGGTCACCGCTTTCAGACAATTGTGGTGCAGAACTGGTTCGATTGCGGCCGCAAGGACGTGCTGCTCGAAACCAATGCCATGCTGCTCGCCCAACGCGGTTATGCCGCCGATGAATTCAGCCTCCCGGAATTTGACAACACCATCTTCATTCATCCCGTGGCCATCGGCGATGACTGCCAGATCGCCAACAGCATCATCGGCCCCAACGTGAGTATTGGCGACAACGCCAGCATCCAGTATTCCATCGTACGCGACAGCATCATCGGCAACTTCGCGGCGCTGGAAGACGTGGTGCTGAACCGCTCGGTGATCGGCAGCGATACGACCATCCGGGGGATGAACCTGAGTTTGAATATTGGGGACAATACGGAGATTGATTTTGATTAGCCTGTTTGTCCGTGGCAGACAACCGGGGGCACAACAAAATCATCCTATCCAATAGTTTTACACTCCTCTAAACCCCTCTAAACCCTCTAAACCCCTCTAAACCCTCTAAATCACCTCCCGATGAATAAGCTGTGCTCCATCCTCCTCGCGCTTCTTTGCAGTTTTGCCTGTACATATACATTAAAGATAAAAGACGGCCGCACGGCCTATGAGCGGAAACAATTCGCCGTCGCCGCTCCCATGCTCGAAAAAGAAGTGGCCAAGGCGAAGACCCGCACCGAGCGGGGTCAACTGGCCTACCTCCTGGGGGATTCATATCGCCGGACCGGTCAGGACGAGCGGGCGCTGACCTGGTTCAAAACTTCCTACGACAACAATTATGGCCCCGATGCGCTGAAGGCCTATGCCTTCGGTCTGAAGAAACTCGAGCGTTACGCCGAGGCGCGCGAGGCCTTTAAAAACCTCGGTATCGAAATCGGCTCGCCTTATGAATACCGCAAGGAAATCACCACCGCGACCATCGCGGAAGATTGGGCCAAACAGGCTGCCGGCAACGGCTGGAAGCTGGAGGACGCCGCTTTTAACAGCGTTCAAAACGATTTCGCCCCGACCTACTTTGCCGATGGCCGCCTGGTCTTCACCAGCGACCGGGCCATGGCCAAAAGTGCAGGTGATTACAACTGGACGGGTCAGCAGTTCATGGATCTTTTTATCGTGGAACCGGAAGCCGCCAGCCCACAAATATTTGATGATCAACTCAATACGACGGGCAACGAAGGTACGGCCTGTTTCAATGTGACGGGTACGACCGTCTATTTCGTGCGGGCCGCCGGCGCTTACAAAAGCGATGATGCGTTTTGTAAGATCTACGTGGCCCAGAAATCCTCCGCTGAAAGCGAGTGGAACGAACCCACGCCGCTGCCTTTTCAAAAGGAAAAAATAAACTACCTGCACCCGGCACTCAGCGCCGATGGCCTGACCCTGTATTTTGCCAGCAACGACCCGGAAGGCTGGGGTGGCTTCGACCTTTATGCCGTACAGCGCAATACCAAGACCGAAACCGGGTGGGATGATCCGAAGCTGCTCAGCCGCAACCTGAACACGCCCGGCAACGAACTCTTCCCTACCGTAGATGCCGATACGCTCTATTTTGCCTCGGACGGACTGCCGGGTATGGGCGGCCTGGACGTTTTCCGGACCTATAAAGTGGAACGCAATGCCTGGGCGCCGCCCATCAATCTGAAATCG
>JBKJKS010000405.1:0-4946 GCA_046597295.1 Saprospiraceae bacterium | reverse complement strand
GCCGGCGTGAAAAGCCGGATCAAGCGTAAATACCGGCCGTTCGGACAAGTAGCGTCCACCCGGATGCCAGGGCACGTCGCCGTCGGTAATGGGCTGTTCGAACCGGGGTTTGGCGGGGTTCAGCCGGATACTGACCGGCGGGGTGGTGATCAAAGCGGCGGCGAAAGACGGGTAGTCCGCTCCCAGCAGGGTCTGCATTTGTCGTTCAAAAGGAGGAGGGAGCAAGGCGGTGAGCAGCGAAATCGTGAGCGGTGTGAGCGAAGAAGAGGACGGTCAGGATGCCAAAGGTGCACAAACCGTCCACACGTAGGCGCTGCCGGCGGGCAATTCGTTTTTTTCCATCCACAGGTGGAAGTGCTGCTGATAACTGTTTTTAGTGATCGTCCCCTGGGTGCTGCCAGCACGGCCATCCCATTGGAACGGCGCTACGTGCAGGTGCGCCCGAAAGTCCAGCGCCTTCATACCGTAGGCTTTATACAAACTTTCTTTAGCCGTCCAGATCAGGTGAAGTAAATCGAACTGTGCCGATGATGCCTGCTCCTGCACGAAGGCCGACTCCCGCAAATTCAGGAATTTGGGCGCCAGCCGCGGCATTTTTTCTACCAAAACCTGCAAATCGCAGCCCACCAGGTGCTCGCCCCCGGCCACCAGCAACGCGCCGACCAGGCCCTGCGAATGACTAAGGGAACATGCCAGTTGGGTGGGAGCCGGAAAGAATGGTTTTGAAAAGGCATCCTTGGCCAAGGGTAGCCGCAGCGTATGCCCTGAAATATGGTGCAGCAGCCAGCGTACGGCCAGCCATTCGCGCCGGCGCGGTCCTTTCAGGCCATCCCACTCCTGCCATTCCGCCGCCGATAACGAGAGGTTCTCCCGAAAAAATGCCTCGTCTTCTTCCATCTGCCAGACGGCGAAGGTAGCGGCAGGAAACGGATGACAGGAACGGAGCAGGGGCATGATCGAGGAAAAACGCCATAAAGGTAGAAAGTGCCAGGTAAAACTGGACCCAGGCGGACCTGGCGGAGAAAATCGGCGTCTCCCGGCAAGCGGTCAACCCGATCGAAACGGGCGAATTTACGCCATCTGACAGGTAGGCCCGCTGTTTTTTGACTGGCGTTTTTTCCCAGATGCAGCAGCTCCGCGCTGGGTAGACACATTTCGCCCAAAACATTTTTTCAAAAAACCTGGCGGGATTTGTACACACTTAACCCACGCCGTCCATTAAGGGGGTATTGAACTGCTGCATTCCAATATTTAACCACCAAATCTTTACCCGATGAAAAAACTTTCTTTTCTCTCCGCATTCTTTTTGCTGGCGCTCGCGCAATCCATGTTCGGCCAGGCCAGCGGCGTCAACCCGGAACTCATCATGTACCGGCATAACTCAATGCCCGGCCTGTCGCCGACCGCCGTCGTGCAGGGCAATGTACTCGGCACCCTGAAATGGAATGGCCTCACCGCCATCAATGCCATCCGCACGGGCGCCGCCATCCGGTCTTTCGTGACCAATCCCGTTACGCCCGGCGTACTGCATGCCAATATGATTTTTCGGACCAGCGGCCTGACCGGGCTGCAGGACCGCATGATCATCACCCAGCACGGCCGCGTGGGCATCGGGACCAACCTGCCGGACTTCGAGCTGCATACGGTGGGCAACACCCACACCACGGGCAATTTCTACGGCCGTATTCACTTTGACAAGCATGAAGTGCTCAATGCCGCGCCGAATACCTACAACGACGAGGCCTATTTCGAATTGAAGAACCGCGCAGTGCTGACCGGCGGCATGGCCCTCCCCGCCAGCGTGGGTGATCAGGGCGGTGTGCTGTCGATGGGTCCAGGCGGCACCAGTTTTGACCACCAGCTGTTCTTCGGCGCCAACGGTATCTGGAGCCGCTTTAAAACCGGCGCGGCCGCCGACTGGAGCGGCGCTAACTGGAACAAACTCTTGTCCAGCGCCGATATCAACGGTACGCCGAATCGCATTGCCCGTTTCCTGCCGCCCGATAATCCTTCCAGCAAACTCGGCGACAGCCAGCTGTTCGATGATGGTACGGACGTGGGCATTGGCACCGTTACGCCCGATGCCGCTTTTCTGCTGACGGTAGGCGGTGCTACGCGCATCGATGGCAACACCTATGTGAATGGCCGTTTGGGTGTGGGCAACGTCAATCCGGCGGAAGCCCTGGAGGTGACCGGAAATGCCCTGCTCAGCGGCAACGCCACTGTCGGTGGTTCGACGACCACCAACAGCCTGAACGTCATTACGGGCGCGGCCGTCGGCACGAACATGACGGTGGGCAACAACACCTCGACCGGCAGTCTGAGCGTGAGCACCGGCGCGACCGTCGGCACCAACCTCAACGTAACGGGTAACTCGACCACCGGCAGCCTGAACGTGAGCACCAACGCCACGGTGAACGGCGAGGCCACCGTGATGCAAAAAATGAGCATCGGGACGGCCACCAAGTCGCCGACTTATAACTTGAGCGTGCTGGGCGGCATCATTTCCGATGAAGTACGGGTCCAGTTACAGCCCTGGCCGGACTACGTGTTCGAGCCGGACTATGCGCTCCAGCCCCTGGCCGAGGTGGAAAAATACGTACAGGAAAACAAGCACCTGCCCGGCGTGGTATCGGCCAAAGAAGTGGCTGAAAATGGCCTGGACCTTGGGCAGACCCAGAAAGCCCAGATGGAAAAAATCGAAGAACTCTACCTGCACGTGATCGCTATGGAAAAGCGGGTACAGGCACTGGAGACGGCAAACAAGCAGCTGTCGGCTGAAAATGTGGCTTTAAAAGTCATTATCGAAAAACATTAATTGTTTACCTCTAAAAGCCGCACCAAATGAAAAATATATTTATCATACGTTGGGCATTCCTGCTGGCCGTCACCGTGCTGTACTGCGGTCCGCTCACGGCGCAACAGCTGGAAACCGATTCGGCCGAGCAGGTCAGACTGGCCCGGCGCGCTGAACAATCGCGGATGGACAGGCAGATCAAAAGCGCCGTTTTACTGCGCCGGGCCCAGGATCTGAATATTCCGCTGCGGAAAGTACAGGGTGGTTCCGTGCTGACTTTGCGCAGCATTACCCCGGCCGGCGAACCGCTCTACGATGCGCTGGACAACCTGATCTCCGTGCGGATGAGCGCGGCCGACGTGGTAAAAAATGGTGGCGGCCTTAACCTGGCGCTCACCGGAGCCGGCCAGACGCTGGGCGTCTGGGAAGCATTCGAAGCCGGAACGGGAGCGGCCGTACGGACCACGCACCAGGAATTCGGCGGCCGGGCAACGCAGGTGGACGCCGGCACCGTCTCGAGGCACGCTACCCACGTAGCGGGTACCATGATCGCCAGCGGGGTGGATGTAAACGCGGAAGGATTCAGCACTGGGGCTGATCTGCGTTGTTTCGACCTGACCAACGACGTGAACGAACTGGGCACCGAAGCGACCAACACACCGCCGGTCCGGGTGAGCAATCACTCCTACGGCACCCGGTCGGGCTGGTCCTGGAACGCGACCACCATGGTTTGGGACTGGAACGGCGGTAGCGGCGCCACCCAGGACTGGAAATTCGGCGCCTATAACGATGATGCGCAGGACTGGGACGAGGTGGCCTTCGACAATCCTTTCCTGACCATTTTCAAAACGGCCGGCAATGATCGCGGCGATGGAGCCGGTACCAGTCCGGCGGCGGAAATGGACGGCGGTACGGACGGTTTCGACTGCGTATCGACCTATGGCACCGCTAAAAACATCGTGACCGTCGGCGCTGCGGATGGTGTAGTCGGCGGCTACACCGGCCCGGCTTCCATCATCCAGACCAACACGAATTTTTCCGGTTGGGGACCCACCGACGATGGCCGGATCAAACCCGATCTCGTTGCAGACGGTGATAATTTATATTCGGCGCACCGGACCGCAGACGATGCCTATGTAAACCTGTCCGGCACTTCGATGGCATCCCCTTCCGTCTCCGGCGGAGCGGGCCTGTTGCTCGAGCACTGGCAAAACGTGGTGGGCGGCGCACCGCGCTCGGCGACCCTCAAGGGCCTGCTGATCCACCAGGCGGACGAAACCGGCGCGGCCAACGGGCCGGATTACAGCCGGGGCTGGGGCCTGGCCAACATCGGCGATGCCGCCCAACTCATCAGCATCGAAGGATATGAAGGTTGTCAGCAGTTTGTGGAAAGCAGCCTGGGCAACGGCGGAGTATTTACCTACGACGTCTTCAGCAGTGGTACCCAGCCCCTCAAGATCACGCTCACCTGGACCGACCCCGAGTCCGGCACCACCAACAACGGCACGATCAACCCGGCCGGCGCCAGCTACCTGGTGAATAACCTGCAGCTGCGTTTGGAGCAAGGCGCTGCTACTTTTCTACCCTGGGTACTCGATCCGGCGAATCCCGCCAATGCCGCCACGACCGGCGTGAACGACCGGGATAATGTGGAACAGGTGTTTTTATTGAATCCGACAGCCGGTCAGTACACGCTGCGCGTGACGGCGCCGGGTACGGTCAGCGATGGGCCGCAGCGTTTTACGCTGTGGTTCAGCGGCAATGATGCCACTGCCGAGGACGCCAGTTATAACCTGTTGACGATCAGTGATGACCACACTTACACCGTGCGTCGGAACCTGATCCTGGGTCCGGATTTCATCGTCACAAACACTGGCGACGTAAAAGCCTACGCCGGGCAGTCCATTCGTTTGATTGCGGGTGGCGGTAGTAGTCATTTTCATGCCCGCTCGGGCAGCAATTTCCTGGCCCGGATCATGCCGGGGGGTGGCTGCGGTATTTTTGCCGGCGAGCTGAAAGCGGACAACTACCCGGTTAGCAAACCGGGGCCTGAAAACAGGGGAATCGACTATGTGACCGAAAAGCCGGCCCTGCGGCCTGCGGCGGATGGCTTCTACCTGTCGCCCAACCCCGCAGCAGACGCGTTCTC
>JBKJKS010000379.1:0-4149 GCA_046597295.1 Saprospiraceae bacterium | reverse complement strand
GGCATGATCGGCCAGTTCGGGATCCTGGAAGTCGTTTTTCTTACAGGCCGACCAGAGGATTAACAGGAGAAATACCGGCAGCAAATAGTGGGAAAAGGTGTTGTTGCGTAACATCAGTATAAGGTTCGGATTTGGAAAGTGTGTCAAAAAAATTGTGCCGCCGGAGGCTGCTGGTGGCCGGGAGTATGGTCGGTCTTTGACCCGGCACCTGGCCGATCAAGGATTAAAAACTTTAAAAGCCGAAGCCGACCGACGCCTGCAGTACGAAATTGCGATCCTGATCGGCGCGGTACCGCAGGTTGCCCTGATCGGTGCTGAAGCGCGCCACGTCGGTGCGGTCGTTGGTGATGTCGGCCAGGCCGTACTGCAGCCGTACGCCGAAATAGAGGGATTGGCTGAAATAGTACGACAGGCCGGCCATTACGCCGTAATCGATCGTGTTGTATAAATTGCCGCGATCTTCCGGATAGTCGTAGTACGCGCCGACGGTTTTTGGCAGTTCCAACTGGCGGCCATCCACGGTGGCCAGCACCTTTTCGTTATCGGCATCACTGCCGCCGGGATCGTCCTTGCGGTAGTTGTAGCGCAGATTGAATTGTACATTGTTGTTGGAAGCATCGTTGTAGGTCAGCGAGCCATCGCCCACCGACTGCAGCAGCACACCGACGTAGCCACCGCCTGATATTTCAAAATCGCCGAACCGGCCATAGGCCAGTATCGGCAGGTCCAGGTAGGAGTTGTTGATGCTGATCAGGTAACGGGAACTGCTGCTCAGCGTGTTGCCATTCGGCAGATTGAACAGCGAGTAGGCGGGGGCCTCATAGGTGTATTTCGCCCCACGTTTGGAGTACAGCAGCTCGCCACGCAGGCCGACATGGTCGGTTAAAGAATAGGAAAAGGAAGCGCCGATGTGGAATCCGGTGACGTTTTTCCAGGTTTCCAGGGTTTTGCCGGTATTATCCGTTTCCGAAGGGCCATCGAAGCGCGCGAAATTGAGGCCTGTTTTGAAGCCGTAGCGCAATTGGGCCTGCAGTTGGCCGGCCGAGAGCGCTAAAAGTAGCGCGAATACGTATTTCATGCTCATTATCAGTAATTTATGTGTGTTGTTCAAATTTTTGTGCCACTGCCGGGCGGGCAAAAATACGGCTTTCCAGGCGCGCTTTACCCGGCGGCCCCATTCGTTTATCACGGACAAGCGAAGGAATGATTTTTTGGCAACGTGCAGTACCTTTGGGCCGCTGCCAGGGTCTTGTCTTTCGCAGACCCTTTTTGTCAGCTAGCCTAAGAAAGGCGTCAAAATCAGCATCTCCGCCGGTTTCCCGGCGCATTGTTTGATCTTGTTTATCAACCTTATTATAAACCTTCATCCACCCTCATCAACCGCTAAAAATGACAGACTGGCCACTTTGGGAAGTATTCATCCGCTCCAAGCAAGGGCTGAGCCACAAACATGTCGGCAGCCTCCACGCCGCCGATGCGCAAATGGCGCTCGAAAATGCCCGCGACGTCTACACCCGCCGCAATGAGGGCATCAGTATCTGGGTCGTCGAATCCGTCCATATCCACGCTTCCACCGAAGACCCGGAAGCGTTTTTTGACCCCGCTAACGATAAGGTGTACCGACACCCCACGTTTTATGACCTGCCGGATGAACTGCGGCACATGTGAGCGGGGGAACAGGCGAGAAAATGTACATGCGGCCACCTTTGGCTACTGCTGAACGACGATTTATGCAAAATACTGCCCACTTCGATTACCTGTTGCGTCTCGGCGACGATACGCTCATCCTATCCCACCGCCTGAGCGAATGGTGTGGCCACGCGCCCATTCTTGAGCAGGACATCGCCATGGCCAACATTGCCCTGGACCTGTTAGGCCAGGCCCGCATGTTGCTCACCCACGCCGGCGAGGTGGAAGGCCAGGGCCGTTCCGAAGACGATCTGGCCTATTTCCGCACGAGCCAGCAGTTCCGCAACGTACTGCTCGTCGAATACCCCAACCGCGACTGGGCCTTCACCATTGTCCGGCAGTTCTTTTTTGACGTTTACCATTACCACCACTACCAAGCCCTGCTGCACAGTACGGATGCGCAGCTGGCAGCCATTGCCGAAAAGGCCATTAAAGAGTGTACCTATCACCTGCGCTTCTCCTCCGAATGGATGGTGCGCCTCGGCGACGGCACCCCCACCAGCCACCAGAAAATGCAGGCGGCGGTGGACGAGCTGTGGATGTATACCGGCGAGCTGACCGCGCCCGGCACGACCGACCAGGCCATGGCCGAAGCTGGCATTGGAGCGGACTTATTGAAAATCAAGCCTTTATGGGAAGCTAAGGTAGCCGACATCCTGGCGGAAGCTACCTTGCAACAACCTGCACAGACCTGGATGCAGCAAGGTGGCAAAACGGGGCAGCATACCGAGCACCTCGGGTTTTTACTGGCCGAAATGCAGCAGTTGCAGCGTACCTATCCTGGTCAGATCTGGTAACCGATTTTACACGACCGCCGTTTCCAGCAGGGTGAGTCTTCCTTTCTCCGTGTCCAGTTCGGCCAGTATGCCATAGGGCAAGGTGGCCTGGTGCAGCACGTGTCCGAATGGAAAACCATAGGCCACCGGCATTTTCCAGCGGGTAAAAAAGTCGGTCAGCGTTTCCACCAGCGTGAGCGATGGCGCGCTGCCCTTGGGATTACAGTCGTTAAAAACACCCAGCACGATGCCGGCCGCCTGCGCCAGATCGCTGCTCTGCTCCAGTTGGTACAACATGCGGTCAATGCGGTAGGGCTGCTCGCCGATATCTTCAATGAAAACGAGCTTATCCTTGTACGAGGGCTGGTAGGGCGTGCCGGCCAGGGCCGCCAGGAGCGACAGGTTGCCACCGGTTAGCAGCCCCTCAGCGCGTCCGGCGTTGATGACAAAAGGCCGGAACTCCTCGCCGCTCAGCACCGCCTCCGCTGCCGGCAGGGCCATGAAATGACCCGCCACCGGCTCGACGAGCACGTCGCGGAAGTACTGCCAGGTATCGTCCGGGAAATCGGACGCCGCCACCGGTCCGTGAAAGCAGACCAGTCCGCTGCGCTCGTAGATGGCCAGATGAAGCGCCGTAATGTCACTGTAACCGATAAAGGGTTTAGGGTTCCGGCGGATCAGTTCGTAGTCCAGATGGGGCAGCAGACGCGTGCCACCGTAACCGCCGCGAATACACCAGACGGCCTCCACCTCCGGATCGGCGAAGGCCGCATGCAGGTCGCTCAGTCGCTGCTCATCGGTGCCGGCCAGGTAGCCCCGGGCGGCGCGGGTATGCTGGCCCTCTTTTATCCGGAAGCCCAGGGCCGCCACGCTGGCCAGGGTCTTGGTGTATTTCTCCTCCGCAATGGGGCTGCCCGGCGCGATCAGGCCCACGGTAGCGCCCGGCCGGAGGCGGGCGGGTTTCCGGGGGCTGAGGGGGGCAGGTTCCGGCGTGTCACCCATTACAGGCGGCAAATACAAACCGGCGGCCACCGCTGCCAGGCCGGTTTTGATAAAAAAGTTGCGGCGTTTCATCACGTTCAGATTTACAAAACCAGTCGGCTCATAATTTGATAAAGATCCGGCGCACGTATAGCCAGCGGCAAATCAGCCAGCACAGCACCACGAAAGCCAGCGCAAACAAAAGCGAGCTGAATTCTGCCCCTTCGATGGGCTCGAAAACCGTGGCGTATATCCACTGCTGCAGGCTCATATCCTTGCCCCAGGGAATATTATAAGCGATCAGGATCAACACTTCCGAGAGGATGTAGGCGAACAGTGCATTCGCACCGAAAGCCAGGAAGAATCCCGTGCCATTGCGCCAACCCCGCACGTCAATGAGCCAGATACTGGCGGCGAGCAGCAGCATCGAGACGCCGCCGGCATACAGCACGTAGGCGCTGGTCCACAGTTTTTTATTAATGGGGAAAAATAAATCCCAGCCCAGCCCGACGAATCCGCAGACCAGCCCGAAAACCATCAAATCGCGGATCAGCAGGTCTTTTTGCTTTGAGCGGTAAGCCATGAGTTCGCCGCTCAACCAGCCCAGGATGACCGTCACCACGGCCGGAAAAGTGCTCAACAAGCCTTCCGGGTCGAAGCCGATGCCATCACCATGGTAGAGGTGGTTGTCACCGACCAACCA
>JBKJKS010000261.1:0-2622 GCA_046597295.1 Saprospiraceae bacterium | reverse complement strand
CGTAGCCGCCGACCTGAGCGCCAGGATGAAACAATGGCGCGACCAAACACCCCCCTCGCCAGGGCATGGTCATGGCGGCGCTCCATGGCGCATCCTGCTTATGCTGCTCACCCTCGGGGGAGCGGCCTGGCTGTTTTGGCCAAAGGCCGGGGTAGAGGAACCCCTCCCGCGCCGCGACCAACCTGCCGAATCGGTCAATCCCCCTCCTGCACCACCACCCACTGCGCCACCGTCATCCGGACAGGAGCAGATAGCGCAAAAATCTGTCCCGGCGGTCAACCGCTACCGCGCGCTGGCGCAAGCGAGCTACCGTACACCGGACTTCGCTGTAGAAATCAGAGGCGAAGCGCCAGTCAGCCAGGATGCGCTCAATGCTGCCCGGCGTGCCCTGGCCGAACGTCGATACACGGACGCGTTACGTGCTTTGCAAAATGTTACTGCGGACTATCAACCGGATGCCGCCTACCTGCGCGGCCATGCGCTTTTCGGATTAAAGGAATATCTGCAAGCGGCGGCTGTTTTCGAACAGCTCACCGGGAGCATCCGTTACGGCGAGGCCGCGCAGTGGTACGAAGTGTTGGCGCTGTTGCCCGATTATGACCATACCAGGCGAGCGGTTCTGAAAAAATTAAAAAAAATAGCGGAGGATAAAGGGCACCCGTTTCAGCCAGAAGCCGCGCAACTGTACCAGCGACTCTAACTGCTGCCTGCGGCAGATAAAGCAGCCGGTACCAGTCACCGTCCATTCAGCACGAACCCCGCCCAATAATAGGGATGCGCGTACTGGCGGTTTTCCTGGATAAAAGTCCGTTTAGCCTGCGCCAATGCCTGGTTGTACGCGGCCCCTTTTTTTATTTCCTGGTAAAATAGAATCATCAGATCCTTGGTACTCGCGTCGTTGACGGACCACAGCGAGGCCACGACGTTACGCGCACCGGCGCAGGTGAAAGCGCGGGTGAGGCCCTGCAAGCCATCTCCATAGCGTTGTCTTCCCAAAGCTGTTTCGCAGGCGGAGAGGGTGACCAGATCAGCCGACAGGCTCAACGCATAAATATCGCTTTCAAAAAGCATGGCGGAACGCCAATCATTGCCCTTGGGTTGAAAGGAGATAAAGGCAGGGCGACCTTGTCCACCGGCCGAAGCATGGGTGGCCAAGTGTATCACTTTATAGTCTTCCGCCTGGGAAAGAAAATCTTCCACGGCGCAATGCAGACCGGAAAATGCTTTTCCATCCAACAACTGGGCGACCTTAAGCGCCTCTTTGCCGGTATGCGGCAAAGGCGTAAAAAAATCGGCACGCTCCCTGGCCAGCGCATCATCGGTCGCCAGCGCTTGCAAATCGCCCGTAAAGTAAGGCGCCATGAGGAGGGCTGTTCGCAACCCGGAGCGAAAGGCAGGGCGTTGCTGTACAAATTGAAAAATGGTAGCGGAGGACGTGTAAGCGATGGACTTATCGTTTCCCCAGTAAGGCCAGGTCGCCGGTCGCGTGATTTGCGTGGCAGGCTCTACAAACAGTGCTTCAAACGGTACCACATTAAATATTCCAAAAGGAATCAGCAGAATTTCTTTGGTCAGCAAGGGCGCGAGCGGCGACAACAGGTCACGGTACAAGCGGGCTGCCGCAGCTGCGAACTGTTGTTGATTGTTGGCAAATGCCGCTTCGGGGAGCCGGGCGATTTCGGGATACTTTTGGAGGTCTTCCAGAAAGGACATTAAATCATGCCGGGTCCTTTCGCCAAATCCCGTCAACAGGAGCAGGCTGGTGTCGGGCCGCACCAGGAGGCAAATAGCGGTATCTTTAAAATGATATATTTTGAGTAAACATTGACCGGGTTGCAGCAATTCTTTCTGTGTGGCGCCCAGGGAAATGACTGGCAGCTGGTATTTAAGTTGGTAGTAATGGGGGAATTTTTTCTCCAACACATTCAACAACGAGTCGTAACGGTGACGTGCGACGGAGAGCCGCATTTCAATAGCAGCAGCCAGGCGATCGGTTTCGGGGCCGGGTTGCTGAAAACGCAAGCCCGATTTTTCGGCTTCCAAACCGGCCAATTGTTTTTGTAATACCTGCTCCGCTTTCGCCGCTTCCGGGCTGACCCCGCCAAAATGAAGGGCCTGTTTTTCACTCAATAATCGTTGAAAGTCAACTAATTGAAACGATTCACTCACGGCAAAAGCCCGCTCTACATGCCGTTGGTCGCCACTTCTTTGGAACAGTACCGCCCGCACCCGCAGGAGGCATTGGCATAAAAATTCGTCGGTCACAAAACTGCGCTGGCCTTCGCGGGGGTCCCGTTGTCGGAAGGCAAACAGCAAATCCTCGGCTTCCGTGCAGCGTTCTTCCGCCAGGTGCAGCATGATGGTGTCGTCCAACTGCTCAAACACGACCAGCGCGTTGTAGGCCGACTGGGCCAGCACCCAGGAATAGTGCTCGAAAAAAATGCTGCCCGATTCCTGGTAGCGTTTTTTTAAGCGTACGACAATGGGCTCCATGCGGTCGAATGCCTCCCGGTATTGTCCGCCCTCCCGATAGGCATCACAAATTCGGTACTCCATATCCGTGGTGAAGACCCCTCGCAGCCGCGCTGTGGCGCCGCTGACTTTTAAAAACGTCTCCGCTTG
>JBKJKS010000127.1:0-10904 GCA_046597295.1 Saprospiraceae bacterium | reverse complement strand
TTTTAGCCGGGTTGGCGGTGCAATTATCGGTGGCCGTTCCCAGGCCGGTATAATCGGGCAGCGACGCCTGGCAGCTGGCATTCGCCACTAGGGTCTGCGTGGCCGGACAAGTAATCGACGGTGGGGTTTGGTCGGTTACCGTCACCGTCAGGGTGCAGGTCGAGGAGTTGCCCGAGGCATCAGTGGCGCGCAGGGTCACGGTGGTAGCGCCCAGGCCCAGCGTAGTGCCCGGGGCTGGCAACTGGCTCACTATTACGCCGGGGCAGTTATCGGTGGCAGTGGCGCCGGCACGATAATCGGCCAGGATGGCCTGGCAGGCGGCGTTGGCGGCCACAGTTACGCTGGTCGGGCAACTTATGGCCGGCAATTGAACGTCGTTGACCGTCACCGTAAAGGAACAGGTGGCAGAGTTGCCCGACGGGTCGGTAGCGCGATAGACCACCGTGGTGGTGCCGACCGGAAAGACTGTGCCGCTGGCCTGGCCGCTGACCAAAGTCAGGGTACTGGCGCTCCCGGCGCAGTTGTCGGTAGAGGTCACGGCATAGTTCACCATAGCGCCGCAAACGCCCGGGTTGTTGCTGAGATTGATGTTACCCGGACAGGTGATGACCGGCGCAGTCTGATCGACCACCGTCACGTTGAAGGTGCAGGTCGAGGAATTCCCCGAGGCATCGGTGGCACGCAGCGTGACCACCGTATTGCCCAGACCGATGGTAGTAGCGGGCGCGGGCGTCTGGATTTTAGCCGGGTTGGCGGTGCAATTATCGGTGGCCGTTCCCAGGCCGGTATAATCGGGCAGCGACGCCTGGCAAGAACCATTTGCCACCAGGGTTTGCGCGCCCGGGCAGGTAATGGACGGCGGCGTGGCATCCGCTACGGTTACGTTAAAGGTACAGGTCGCGGTATTGCCGGAGCCGTCGGTCGCGGTGAGGGTTACCGTGGTATTGCTGGTGAAAATACCGCCGGGCGCGGGCGTTTGGCTCACCAGGATGGTGCCAGGACAGTTGTCCGCGGTAGTTACCCCGCTGCGGAAGTCGGGCATGATGCCCTGGCAGTTACCATCCACGGCCACGGTGGTATTGCCCGGGCAGTTGGATAGGGTGGGCGGGGTGTTGTCCACCGGCGTGGCGGTGAAAGTACAGGTAGCGGTATTGCCGGCCACGTCGGTAGCGGTCAGGGTGACGGTGACCGTGCCGTTGATGGTGGTTCCCGGAGCGGGCGCCTGCGTCACCGTGATGGCGCCGGGGCAGTTGTCGCCGGTGGTCGGGAAGCCGGTGTAATTGGGCAAGGTGGCAATGCAGACGTTATTACCCGGTACGTTCTGATTATTGGGACAGTTGGTGATCGTCGGCGGCGTACCGTCGGTGGCCGACACGTTGAGGGTGTAAGTCCCGGAATTACTGCCAGATCCTTCCACGACCACGTAGTAGGTCCCAGCCGGCAGGATCATTTGAATCGAAGAGGATAACCCGGAGCAAAGGGGGCCGTTGTCATCGTTAATGGCGAGTTCCGTTCCGGCCGGGTTCAGCAAATGCAGGTAGGTGTCGAAGCTCGAGCCACAGAGCGAAATGGCCACCCGGCTCTGGCAGGCCGCGGTGGTAAAACGATAGAACACGTCGGGCGAGGGCTGGTTGGTGGCGCCGCTGTAATCGTTGGTCCAGCAGTTGGCGGCCAGGTTGTTCCCGGACGTGCTGTACGGCAATCCTCCGATCACGATCGGGTTGGAAAACACATTTCCCACCGGATCGGCCTGCACCGTGAACGACCAAATGGGGCAACCGCTGGCCGTGCCGCCGGCATTGGTCGGCCGGATCTGCCAGTAGTACGTCCCGGCGGCCAGGGGGCCGACCGACGTGCTCGTGGCGGCGGTGGTAGTGAATAACGGCGGCGTCGGCGACGTGCCGAAATAGACCTGGTAACTGGTTGCTCCCGCGGCGGCCGGCCAGCTCAGGGCGCCGGGGCCGGGCAGGCAGAACGAAGCGCCGTTGGCCGGAGCGGTAGGCGAAGCCAGACAAGGCGGCGTGACCGCCGGGCAAACCACCTGGAAGGTCTGCGTCGATGAGGCAGCACTAAACGCGTCGAGCAGGATGTAGTACTGCACACCGGCGGTCAGCGTGCCGATGGGGAATGTACCGGTGAAATTTATGTCGTTGATGCAAGTCCAGCCGGTAGCAGAACAACCGCCCGAGGCCGCTTTATACTGGTAATCGATGAAACCGGTACCGCTGGCCGCGGTAACCTGGATCGAGTGCGCGCCGGTGGTGGTCGGGGTAAAGCTGTACACCTTTTCCTGGCCCGAAGCGGTAAAACCGCAGGTCATGGTGTTCCACACCCCCGGACCTGCCAGCGTGACGGTGGTCGGCGTGGCGCAGGCCAGGGTGGTAATGCTCGCGCAGGGATCCACAGGCGCCGGGCAGACAATCTGGAAATTGTGGTTGTACGTGCCGGTCCCCTCCGGGTCGAGCAGGATATAGTATTGTACCCCGGCGGTCAGCGTCCCGATGGGGTACTGGCCGGGAGATTGGATGTTAGCGATGCAGGTCCAGAACTCTGAAAAACAGCCGGCCTGAACCAATTTATACTGGTAATCGATGAATCCGCCTGAAGCGGAATTGACCTGGAGCGTATGTGGACCGGTAGTAGCCGGCGTGAATCTGTACACCTTTTCCTGGCCCGGAGTGCTAAAACCGCAGGTGGAGTTGTTCCAGACCCCCGCGCCGGTGGGCGTGGCCGACACCGCTACGCCGCACGACAGCGTGGCAATGTTGTATTCCGCGCAGGGATCTGACGGGTCTGGGCAGTTGATCTGGAAATTGTGGTTGTACGATGCCGTTGCTTCCGGATCGAGCAGAATGTAGTATTGTACCCCGGCGGTCAGCGTCCCGATGGGGTACTGGCCGGGAAATTGGATGTCATCGATGCAGGTCCAGCCCGTTGAAGAACAGCCGCCCGAAGCCGCTTTATACATGTAGTCGATGAATGCGCCAAAGGTGGAATTGACCTGGAGCGTATGCGGACCGGTAGTAGCCGGCGTGAAGCTGTACACCTTTTCCTGGCCCGGAGTGCTGAAACCGCAGGTCATGTTGTTCCATACCCCGGCGCCGGTAGGCGTGGCCGATACGGCAACGCCGCAGGACAGCGTGGGAATGTTGTCACACTGACTGTGCGCCTGCACCGAGAGCATCAGCAAGAGCGGAATGCAAGCCCAACGGAGTTTACAGAAATATAGTAGAGTTGAACGCATAAGAAATTTTTATTTGGTGAAAAAACTGGAATGGTTTAGAAACATACGCCGGACTCCTTTTGACCCTCGTCAAAAAGAATTATTGTGGGCCGTCGCCACTAAAAATCGTAGTAACTGGAAACAGATTGAAATATGTCGGTGCCCGCCCATGGCGAATGAGAATAAGGCCGGGTTAGCGCAGCGGAGATCTGTATGCGCTGCAAAAATGATTCAAAGAACCTTCACGAACAAGCGTACCGCTGCGCTGAACTTCAAATCCAGCAGAAATCCTGGACATAATCCAAAAATTGTCCTGCGCATGACTTAATTTTGAATGCTTATCTTCGGATGGCGCTGGAGAAGGCGTACAGGGCAATATGATACAGCCGGGCACGGCATTTTCTGAATACTTTAGCGGAAATTCCTCAAGGTGTTTCTAGGAATTTGAAAACCCGAAAGCATGACCCGTAATCTGCACTCCTTCTTTACTTTCCTGATCTGCATCGCCTTGGATTGGCTGTGGATGACCGGGTTTGCCGGCGGTCTGCTGATCTATCAGGCCCAAAATTGGTTTGGGTTGGCTGATCTGTTGTTCTACAGCGTGCTGACGGCCGGCCTGCTGATGTTCAGTATTTATCCGGCCCTGTACGCCCGCGACCGGAATATTGCCCTGTACTATGGCGCACTGTTCGGATTGGCCGTTCATGGGTTATATGGATTGTTCAACGCCGCCTGGTCTGCTTACTGGCCAACCACTTTGTTCGTCGCGGACACCTTATGGGGCACTTTTGCCGGCACTATGACCGCTCTTTTGGGTTTCGAGCTGGGACGCTGGCTGCGGTTGAGCGGGTCGACATCGAAAGATGTGATGCTGGATGACGGGGTGTTTCCGGAATAAGGAGCCTTTCACTCGAAGTGAGACTCTCACTATACTCGAAATCCGTTTCATCCGCGTTCCAATTTGCCCTCCGGCTACACGCTCATCGGATCCATTTTATCGGACTCGATGCGGTGTTTTTTCATAAAATCCTGTACCGCTTTGTCCGTCACCTTGCCCTGCTTTTGCAGCAGCCGCACGGCCGCAAAAGCGATATACTTCGATGAAATTTCAAAGTAGTCGCGCAGGCTGTCGCGGCTCTCCGACAGGCCGAAACCGTCGGTGCCGAGGGCGATGAAGTCCGCCGGCATCCAGGGCGCCAGTTGACCGGCGGTCAGTTTGATCCAGTCGTTGGCACTGACGAATACCCCTTCCTCGCCCTGCAGTGCTTGTTGTACGTAGGGTACTTTTTCCTTTTGGCCGGGGTGCAGCAGATTCCAGCGGTCGGTGGCCACAGCATCGCGGTAGAGTTCGACCCAGGAAGTGGCGCTCCACACGTCGGTGCTCACACCTTCCTTTTCCAGCAGATCGGCGGCCTGCAGCACCTGGTCCATGATGACGCCGGAGCCGAAGAGGTGGGCTTTCACGCCGGTTTTCGCCGATTTAGCGGCCGATTTCCGGAAGCGGTACAGTCCGCGTTTTATCCCCTCCTGCACATCGCCCTTGGGCATGGGCGGCATCAGCAGGTTTTCATTGTATAGGGTGATATAGTACAGTTTGTTTTCGTTTTCGACGTACATCCGGCGCAGGCCGTCGTGGACGATCACGGCCAGTTCGTAGGCAAAAGCCGGATCATAACTGACTACGCTGGGCATCGTCTGGGCGAGCAGGAGCGAGTGTCCGTCCTGGTGCTGTAGGCCTTCGCCATTCAGCGTGGTCCGTCCGGCGGTGCCGCCCAGCAGGAAGCCCTTGGTCAGCATGTCGGCGGCGGCCCAGACCATGTCGCCCACGCGCTGGAAGCCGAACATGGAATAGTAGATGTAGAAGGGCACCATCGGAATGCCGTGCAGGGCGTAAGCGGTACCGGCCGCGGTGAAACTGGCCGTGGCGCCGTCCTCATTGATGCCTTCCTGCAGCACCTGGCCCGTTTTGGATTCCACGTATTTGATCACCGAAATGCCGATCTCCAGCGGGGTGTAGAGCTGACCTTTCTGATTCCAGATCTTGGCCGAATTGAACAGGGGCTCCATGCCGAAGGTCTGCGCTTCGTCGGGCACGATCGGTACGATGTATTTGCCCACTGCCGGATTCCGGATGAGCTGGTTCATCAGGTCGATCATGGCACCGGTGGTCGAGACCGTTTTGCCGGCTTCGCTGCCGCGCAGTTGTTTTTCAAATAGTTCGACCGGCGGCAGCTCGAATTTAGTGTACTCATCGGAGCGCTCGGGCAGGTAACCACCCAGGGCTTTGCGCCGCTCGTGCAGGTACTTCGTTTCGGGCGCGTCCGGACCGGGGAAGTAGAACTTAGCGGCCTGGGCGTCCTCGTCGCTCAGGGGAATGCCGTAGCGGTTGCGCGTGGCCAGGCGGATCTCGACGCTGAGGTCCTTGGTCTGGTGCGCTTTGTTCAGGCCTTCGGCGGCCTTGCCCATGCCGTAGCCTTTCACGGTCTGGGCGATGATGGCGACGGGCTTGTCCGAGCGCATGGCGCGCTCATAAGCGGCGTAGACCTTGGCCGCATCGTGGCCGCCGCGCTTCATGATCAGCAGTTTCTCGTCGGGAATATCGGCCAGCAACGCGGTAATTCGCGGATCGTTATTGGCCAGTTTGGTCCGGATGGCTTCACTGCTCAGGCTGATCAGTTCCTGAAAATCGCCGTCGACCATGCTTTCCAGCCGGGCCAGCAGGGCACCGTCCACGTCGCGGGTAAAAATATCGTCCCATTCCGTCCCCCACAACACCTTGATGACCTCCCAGCCGGCGCCCAGAAAGTGGCGTTCCACTTCCTGAATGATCTTGCCGTTGCCGCGCACCGGCCCGTCGAGCCGCTGGAGGTTGCAATTGACGATAAAGACAATATTGTTCAGTTCCTCGCGGCTGGCCACGCCGATGGTGCCGTAGATCTCCGGCTCGTCTATTTCGCCGTCGCCGATGAAATGCCAGACTTTACCGCCGTTGGCGGGCTTCAGACCGCGGTTTTCCAGATAACGCATGAAACGCGCCTGGTACACGGCGGTCATCGGTCCCAGACCCATCGACACGGTGGGCGCCTGCCAGAATTTGGGCATCCGGCGCGGGTGCGGATAAGAAGACACACCGCCCAGCAGCTCCTGCCGGAAATCGGCGATGGCCTGCTCCGGCAAACGGCCTTCCCAGACCGCACGGGCGTAGATACCCGGCGAGGCATGTCCCTGGATCATCAGCAGGTCGCCGCCGTAGTCCGCCGAACGTTTGCGCAGGAAATGGTTGAACAGCACTTCCCACAGAGTGGCGCAGGCCGCGTAACTGGCGATGTGTCCACCGAGCGCCAGGTGCTTATCGGCGCCCTGCAGCACCATGGACTGGGCATTCCAGCGGATGACGTTTTCGATCTTTTGCTCCAGTTCGCGGTCGCCGGGATAGTCCGGCTGGTCTTCCGGGGCGATGGAATTCAGGTAGGGCGTATTCAGGGCCGGTCCGCTGTTGGCGACGCCTTTACGGGCGAGCAGGCGGCGCAGGTTCTGGAACAGTTCCTCCGTACGGCCCCGGCCATGCGCTTCCAGGATTTCCTCCATGGCCTCCAGCCATTCCGCCTGTTCGAGTTGCCATTCATCCGTTTGGGTCAGTTCTCCCATGGTGGTGATCAGTTATTGGTTATTAGTGATTGGTTAGCAGGGTTGGCTTGCGTGGCAAAAGTAGCAGTTTGGCAGCGCATAAGCGCATGACGGGGCAAATTATGCGGATGGCGAAGTGGATGTAGCAATCAGGAGCCATCCGCGTGTTCTTCATGAACAAGGGAGCGCTAAAGTAGGTTTATAGGCTTAATGTACAAACATGTACCCGAGCAGGATGAATCCATCGTATGGCGGTATTTTTGCACTTTTACACCTTTCAACCCTCCTGACTATGAAATGCCCACAATGTGATATTCTCCTGGTGATTTCCGACCGCCAAGGCATTGAAATCGATTACTGTCCGCAGTGCCGGGGCGTGTGGCTCGACCGCGGCGAGCTGGACAAGATCATCGAGCGGACCAACGAATTCACCAGTCGCAAAAAAAGCGATCACGAGGATGAGCACCGCGATGTCCGGCGCGACGACTACCCACGCAGCGGGGAGCGTAGCTTTGGCAAACAGGACGACGATTACGCCAGGCGGCACAAAAAGAAGTCGTTGCTGGATGATCTGTTTGATTTTTAGTTTGGGCCGCCATTTCTTATATTTGTCCAAAATATCGATTTATATGGAAGCAATGGAAGGGCTTCAATCGGCGCCAGCACCTTTTACACAGCAGCAGTTGGTCAAACGGCAGGAGGCCAAACCGATTAGCTGGCTGGATTTTCAGCGCAGGTACCTGTCGCGGGAAGACGGTTATAAGTATGAGTGGGTCAACGGAATAGTCGAAAAAACAAGCAGAAGTATGGATCAGTTACAGCTAATCCCCCTTTTCAATTTGCGGCTTTTTTTTGAAACGCTGCGCTTTTCCCAGAAACTTGATGGCTCGCTTGAACCGGAAATAGATGCTTTTTTTCTAAAAAATGTCCATCGCCGCCCGGATATTTCTTATTATTCCAGGCAACAGCTCGTCGCCATTTCAAAAGGCCAGTTACAAATCCCTTTGTTCGTTATCGAGATCATCTCCACCAACGACCAAATCAACAGGGTGCATCAAAAAATGCAGAACTACCGCGATGCCGGCGTACAGGTTGTTTGGCAAATATTTCCCAACTTATTAGAAGTACACGTCTATCAGGGTCCGCAACTGAACGAAATGCGGGTTTGCAAAGCAGAAACTTTGTGTTCGGCTGCCCCGGTGCTGCCCGACTTTGTGCTTCCGGCCAGGAACGTGTTCGCAGTGCCGGAGGCGGACTAGAAGAGTGGAAATAGAGACGGGAAGCGCATCCGCATATCCACCGCGAGCAGGTAAAAGCGGTCATTACCTTTGCTTCTCATGCGCTTAAAGGCAAATAAAAAGATTTATCTTTGTTGAAATTTGCAAAATTATGACCGCTTTACAACAGGTCGAACAATTGTTACCTACGCTGTCGGCGGGGGAGAAGGCGCAAATAGCGCGTTGGGTAGAGACCGACCTCAGCCATTACACGCCTGGCATTGAAAAGACGGTAGGCGTATGTGGGGGTAGTGCCTGCATCGTACGCACCCGCATACCCGTCTGGCTGTTGGTGGAAGCCAGAAACGCCGGGGCAAGCGAGGCACACTTGCTTAGTTCTTTTCCTTCGCTGCGGGCAGAAGATTTGATAAACGCCTGGGCATATTATCGCTCTAACAAAGAAGAAATAGACATCGAAATTGCTGAAAATGAAAACGTTTGAAATATGCTGATAGCAATGCGCTGGCAGAACGAATAAACGGAGCAATAGAGATGGAAAATGATGTTTTAGATAACAAACTCATTCGTGTGTACCGGCGTAACGTTTAAACCATTTCAGGCCACCTGCACAACTGCCTCCACCGTTTCCACCTTCCTCCGCTCCCGCTTCTCCGCATAAGCCATAGCCGCCTCCCGCACCCAAGCGCCGTCATCATAAGCCTGCACCCGGGTGCGCAGGCGTTCGCGGTTACAGGGTCCGTTGCCCTGGACCACATTCCAGAACTCTTCCCAGTTGATGGCGCCAAAGTCGTAGTGGCCGCGTTCCTCGTTCCAGCGCAGATCGGGGTCGGGCAGCGTCATGTCCAGTATTTTTACCTGCTCGGCGATCATGTCCACGAAGCGCTGGCGCAGTTCATCATTCGTGAAGCGCTTGATCTTCCAGCGCATGCTTTGTTCGCTGTTGGGCGAGGCGTCGTCGGAGGGGCCGAACATCATCACCGCCGGCCAGTACCAGCGGTTGATGGATTCCTGGAGCATGTCGCGCTGTTCCGGCGAGCCTTTGGAAAGCGTCAGCAGAATCTCGAAGCCCTGGCGCTGGTGAAAACTTTCTTCCTTGCAAATGCGCACCATCGCCCGGGCGTAGGGGCCATACGAGCAACGGCAAATCGGGATCTGGTTGAGAATGGCCGCCCCGTCCACCAGCCAGCCGATGGAGCCCATATCGGCCCAGGAGAGGGTGGGGTAGTTGAAGATGGAGGAATATTTGGCCTTGCCGCTGTGCAGTTCCCGGATCATCTCGTCGCGGCTGATGCCCAGCGTTTCGGCGGCGGCATAGAGGTACAGCCCGTGGCCGCCCTCGTCCTGCACCTTGGCCAGCAGGATCTGCTTGCGGCGCAGCGTCGGCGCGCGGGTGATCCAGAGGCCTTCGGGCAGCATGCCCACGATCTCGCTGTGGGCATGCTGGCTGATCTGGCGGATGAGCGTCTTGCGATACGTATCCGGCATCCAGTCCTTCGGCTCGATCCGGATATCCGCGTCGATCTTCGCCTGGAAGTGATCGGCCAGCGAGTGGGTGGTGGCAATCGCTCTTTCGGTGGTGGACATATTATTAATTTGATGGAAGGCTTCTAAAATCGGCAATTTGGCACAATGACATGAGCAAAATATGGATGCTTATGTTCTACTCCATAGTACGCTCCCCCAGATGGAGGAACAGAGAAATCTTTTTTGCCGGGCAAATTTCTCTAATTTCAAACGAACATCGCCAGCAAATCGTGTTTTTGACGCAGAATAATGGCTTAAGTCATCCGCCTTTTCAAAACGCACGCTCTTTATTTTAGTTCAGGCCGAAGCCGGCCGGAAAAATAATCGTCGTTGTACGCCACATCTGGCCAGGAAGCGACGTTTGGTGGACTACAATGAAAAACGTACCTTTGCGCCCTATGAGAAAAATGCTTGGCTGTTTGCTGGTTTCCGGCCTGCTCCTCCTGACCGTTGCCTGCAAAAGCAATTATGAGAAGATCCGCACGAGCGCGGATGCGGATTTGATTCTGAAAACGGCTTTCGAGAACTATGACCAGGGACAATACCAGCGTGCCCAGACCCTGTTCGAGTTGGTGATGACCAACATCCGGGCCCGCCCCGAGGCGGAGAAAGCGAATTTCCAGTACGCCTATACCCACTACTACCTGAAACAGTACGTGCTGGCGGCCTACTATTTCAAGACGTTCGCCAACACGTTCACCAATTCCACTTTTCGGGAAGAAGCGGCGTTCATGTCGGCCTTTTCCAACTACCAGCAGTCGCCGACCTACCGGCTGGATCAGACGGATTCGCAGAAAGCCATCGAGGAGTTTCAGGTGTTCGTCAACCTGTTTCCCGAAAGCAAACGGGTGGAAGAATGCAACCGCCTGATTGATGAATTGCGCCGTAAACTGGAAGAAAAAGCCTTCGCCGAAGGGGAGTTGTACTACAACCTGCGGCAGTACCAGTCGGCCGTTATTTCCTTCGACAACCTGTTGCGCGATTACCCCGAAAGCCCCGATGCCGAGCGGGTGCGCTACCTGATCGCCAAGGGCAGCTACTTGTTAGGCGACAACAGCGTAGTGGATAAAAAAGAAGAACGTTACCTGAATGCCGCCAAACGCGCTGCCGATTTCCTGGAAAAATATCCCTCGGGGACTTACTCCAAAGAGGTGCGTCAGATTCAAAAAAGTGCCGAACAGGCCGCTAAGAACGTGAAAAAGCGGTTAAAAACGGCAGGAGTTTAACCAGAATTATCATTGGTGAATTATTGCTACCTGCGATCATTCATCATGCATCATTCATAATTAATG
>JBKJKS010000089.1:0-3439 GCA_046597295.1 Saprospiraceae bacterium | reverse complement strand
TCCAACAAGCGCCCATCTATAGTAATGGTCTGTGCCTGGTTGGCGGGAGTAATAGTAATGGGTGATAAGTTCGCATCGTCGGTGAAAGGCCCAACGATCTGGCTATATATTGGCTGGTTACCGCATACGCCCCCTGCTCCATAGTTAAAAACCTGTAGTTGCAGCAGGATGCCCTGTGGCACTGCGCCACCAAAGTAACCGTTCATGTCCGTGTTACCGTGTCCATACCCCCAACCCAGTCCCGAATCAGCCGGACCTACCCAAATGGTGGCGTTGGCCAAAGGATGCTGGTCATCGCCAATAAAGACCTTCCCATGCAGAATAACGGATGCAAAGCTGGCATCGTAATTCCAGCAGGAAAAGTGTTTTACTTTCCCAACATACTGATTGCCAACTTTTAGTGCAGCACCTTCTTCTATCCAGCGCGCTTTTTCCAGATCGAAATACCAAAGCGGAATAGAAGCCGGTGCGCCACTCAACTGGCCGGCATCAATCGGCATTGTCATTTCTACTTCGCTGCCTTCGGCAATCTGGAGCGCTTCTCCCGCAGCGCCGGTTATTTCTACAGCAATCATCCCGTAGGTCGCCAGCGACTGTTCCTCCCCACTGGTATTAATGCCCCGCAGGTCACCCGGCATATACAGCGCAAGATCGGGCGCCGAAGGATTAAGATAATGCGCATACACCAGCACGGTTCCGCTGTAGGAGCCGCCATTAACCGTTACGCTATTGGCTGGAAAGTTCAGCGTCGGGCCGCCGGGCACCTGTACCAAGCCGCCCTGCGCCGCCATAATAGACCCGGTTTGTGTTTTGGTCAGCAATTGAATAGTCACGGATTGCAAAGCGCCATCTGCCAGAATGTGAACGCGTGAAAATTCGAAATAACCGGGCTTGAGGACATGCAGCCGCGCATCGTTTTCCGTCAGGCGGACAGCTGGCAGGCGAAACATCCCGTTGATGTCAGTAGTCGCTACTTCGTCGCCGGCCTGTATCACCGCTCCGGATAGGGGCTCCTTGTTTTCGTCAATAATCCGGCCGGAAAAAGTGACCTCGGTGGTTTTTTCGCTGGCGTTGTTTCGCTGGTCTTTACATGCCAACCCTAGTCCGACCATCAGAACGAACGCTAAAAGAAATTTCAGGCCTTGCATTACGTATAGTTTGAAGTGAGGAAGATTGATTTCATCTACTTCACGTAATGCAGGGCGCTGGGGTTGGGTAGGTAAAAATTATTCCTTCGCCGCATAACCTTCCCACAACCCCGCCGCCGGCTCCGTCTGCTCCACCACGTCGATGTACATCCCGTTGGGGTCCACCAGGCCAAAGCGACGCTGTCCCCAAGGCTCGTCGTGCAGGTGGTAGTACATCTCCAGTCCGGCCGACCGCAGCCGCTTCGTAGTCGGCACGGACATTGGCCACCTGCAGCGTCAGAAAAACGCCGGCCTGGGCGTTCATGGCCAGGTTGGACGGCGGCGAGGAGGGGTGCACTTCCGTCATAAAGCCGAGGCTATAGGGATGGTCGCCCTCTGATACCAGCAGGATGAAAAAACTGGACTCGAAAGCCACCTGAAAGTGCAGCCACTGGCTGTAAAAAGTTTTGCAGGCCGGCAGGTCTTTGGTGATAAACACCGGGTATACATCCTGATAAGTCATGGCGAGGGTATGGAGAACGGAATTTATTCCGTCTGAAGGTTAGAAAAACCTGGAAAAAGCGGAATAAATTCCGCTCTCCACAGGCTTACATCCCCCTTTTACTGACCCAGACCTGGAACCGCTGGGCGTTCACCAGGTGGGCCGAGTAGGTGACGGCGAAGGCATGGGTGCCCGAATCATCGGGCCGAGCGCAGAAGTAGATGTAGTCGTGTTTCTCGGCGTTCAGCACCGCATCCAGGCTGGAGATGGAGGCCATGCTGATCGGCCCCGGCGGCAGGCCTTTGTAGATGTAGGTGTTATAGGGTGAATCGAAGGTCGTGTGGTACTCCGTCACCCGGCGGGTCATAAAGTCGCGGGTGGCAAACACGCAGGTTGGATCGGCCTGCAGGCGCATGCCGATTTTCAGCCGGTTGAGGTACACGCCGGCAATGGTCGGCCTTTCGGTGGCGAAATTACTCTCCCGTTCGACGATGGAGGCCAGGGTATAGACCTGGGCCGGGTCGAGGCCCCAGGCTTTGGCTTTGTTGAGACGGTCATTCTTGGCCCAGAAGGCATCGTGTTCCTTCAGCATTTTCCGTACGAAGCCCTGGGCGTCGGTATTCCAGTACATGGCGTAGGTGTTGGGAATAAAAATGGAGATCAGCGTCTCCGGCCGGTAGCCGATCTCAGCCAGAAAAGCCGGATCGCGGAAGGCGGAGAGCAGGGCCAGCGAATCGGCCTCGATGAAGCGCGCTACTTTGCCGGCCACTTCTTCGGGCAGACGTTCATTGTTCAGGATCACGTTGACGGGGGCCTGTTCGCCGGTGCGCAGGTGCTGGATCAGCTCGCGGTTGGTCCAGCCCGGCTTTATTTCAAAACGGCCGGCGCGCATCCGGTCCTTCCGGTAGGCCATTTTGTCGGCCAGCCAGCGAAAGTCCATTTCATCCTGGATGAAACCACCATTTTTCAAAATATCCACCACCTGCTCGAACGAGGAGTTGGTCGGTATCAGCACGTATTGACTGGCCAGCGCTTTGGGTACGCCAGAAAAATAAATGGCCTTGAGCGGGCGCCAACCGAACACAAGGCCCGCTATGACTGCGGCCAGTAGAAACAGCAGGACGTAAATTTTAGCGGATGATTTTTTTTGTTGCATGATCGTAGTACTTGTGGCGGGTAATACTGGGGAAATGAAAACGAAGGAAGGCGTCATTGGATGGTGGATGAAGCATGAAAAATTCCGCGCAAAAGTAGAGGCTTTGCGCGGAATTTAAGGGCCTGATGCCGGATAAAACCGGCGAATACGCTCAGTATTGTTCGGTATCGTTGGGAAATTCCCGCGCTTTCACGTCGGTGATGTAGCGTTTGGTCGCTTCGCCCATGGCCTCGAACAGTTCGAGGTAGCGCCGCAGGAAGCGCGGTTTGAAATCCTTGGTGATGCCCAGCATATCATGGGTCACCAGCACCTGGCCATCGGCATGCTGGCCGGCCCCGATGCCGATGGTGGGAATTTCGAGGCTTTCCGCAACGATTTTGGTGAGGCTGGCCGGTATTTTTTCCAGCACCAGCGCGAAGCAGCCCAAAGCCTGCAGCAGCTGGGCGTCGTCGCGGAGTTTCTGGGCTTCCACCTCTTCCTTGGCCCGCACAGTATAGGTGCCGAATTTGTAAATACTCTGCGGCGTCAGTCCCAGGGGGCCCATGACCGGTATGCCGGCCATCAGGATGCGCTTGATGGATTTTTCCACTTCCGCGCCGCCTTCCAGTTTGATGGCGTGGGCGCCCGACTCCTTCATCACCCGGATGGCGCTCG
>JBKJKS010000684.1:0-2642 GCA_046597295.1 Saprospiraceae bacterium | reverse complement strand
AACAGGTGTTTTTGCTCCGCTTCGGGCACACCCATGCCCCGGTCGTGCACGCTGATGCGGGTTGTTTTCTCGCCCACCGTCGTTTGTACCACGATCGGTGCACCTTCCGGCGAGTATTTGATCGCGTTGGAAATCAGGTTGATCAGAATATTTTTGACCATGTTGCAATCCATCCAGGTATACACGGACCCCTCATGCCGGTATTCGCACGTTTGCCCCGTCTTGAACAAATTATTAAAGCCTTCGTGCACTTCCGCCACGCATGCCTCGAGATCGGCTTCCTCCCAGTGCACCGTCACGTAGCCTTCCTCCAGACGGCCCAGCGAAAGGAACTCGGTGAGGATGCTGTTCAGGCCATTCACGGCATTTTTGATGCGTTCGGTATGTTTTTTGACGTTCTCAAAATCCCGGCGTTCGGCATACTGGCCCGCCAGGCTCGCCGATGACAGCACCGCCGTCAGGGGGGTGCGAAATTCGTGCGAAGCCAGGCTGACGAAGCGGCTTTTAAGTTCGCCCAGTTCGCGCTCTTTGTCGAGGGCGGCGGCCAGTTCGTTTTTGGCCAGTTCGAGTTCGGCGGTGCGTGCAGCTACTTTGTTTTCCAGTTCTTCGTTGAGTTCCTGCAACGCCTCGGTAAGGCCGGCGAGTTCTTGCTTTTGTTGCAGAATGGAGTTCTCGTGGTTTTTCCGGTAGGTGTTGTCCACCACAAAAGCGACCACAAAGGCCCCTTCCGAACTTTTGAACGGACTGAGGCTCACCTCTACCGGAAACTCCGAATCGTCCTTTTTCAACCCCTTTAAGTCCAGTCCAATACCCATCCTGCGCGGATGCGGGTCCTGGTGAAACTGCTCGCGGTGGTGCACATGCCTTTGCCCCAGCTGACCAGGGATCAAAATTTCCACCGGCTTGCTCAGCAGTTCCCCCGTTTGGTATCCGAAAAGTTTATCGGCCGCCGGGTTGGCCATCACGATCAAGCCCTGTTGGTTCACCAGCAGAATACCTTCCGTGGTGTACTGGAACAGGGCTCTGAATTTTTCCTCCTGCTGCGCTTCCACTTCCCGCAGCGAAATAAACCGCACGACAAAAAACGCCGCCGCCCAAAAACTCAAAATCGACGGTACGCGTGCTAACAACAACTGCTCCAAGGGCATTTCATGCGGCTTGGCCACGCCGCCAATGAGGGTCAGTACGGTGGTGATTACCGTCAGCAGCAGCACGTCGCTTTTTTGTTTGAAGAAAATCGCCAAAAAATGCGGCAGCAGGTAGGCGAACGCCAGGTCGAACCGGCGGGACAGCAGCAGATCAGCAGTGAGGATGGCGGCAACCAGAAGCCAGGTAAAACGCGACCAATTGACATCGCTGCGAAAGATGAACATGGAGCGAAGATAGGTCGGCAATGTCATACCGTCCGATCTAAACTCCTGGCCGCCCAATTGCCCATACCCACCCCAAACAGCACGATCGAGACGGAACTCAGTGGCATCAGCACGGCTGCTACCAGGGGCGATAAGGTGCCGGTGATGGCAAAACTAAGCCCGATAGCATTGTAAATCAAGGCAATGACGTAGGAATAATGCACAATTTTGACGCCTTGGCGCGCCAGGCGCACCAACTGCGGTAGCCGCGCAAACTCGTCGGCATGCAGGATGGCATCGCAGGCCGGGGTGAAGTTGTTGGTATTTTCGGCCACCACGATGCCGAGATCGCTCTGCCGGAGCGCACCCGCATCGTTCAGCCCATCGCCGAGCATCAGCACCCGCCGGCCCTGCTGCTGCAGTTTTTTGATGAAATCCAGTTTGTCCTGCGGACTGCGGTCGAACAGCATTGTTTCCGCGTTCGGGAAAAAAGAGGCGAGTGCAGCGGCCTCGTGGTCCCGGTCGCCGGAAAGGAGAAAAACCGCTTCCTCAAACCTCGTAGGCTTCAAAAACCTACGAGGTTTAGAAGATGTAGGCGTCCGGAAAAATGCCAGTACCGCTTCCAGCCCGGCGCGAAAACGGTTTTTTACTGCAAAATGGCCCCACACCTGGCCATCAATTTCTACAAAAGCACCTGCCCCGTCCGACGCAGCCTGGACGAAGGCAGCCGAACCGACCTTTACCGACCGGCCTTTTACCACGCCCCGAATGCCCAATCCCGGTATTTCTGCAAAATTTTCGGGGGTTTCGGTCGGTACATCAGGCAGGGAGGCATAGATGCGGCGGCTGAGGGGGTGGGCCGAATGCTGCACCAGCGAACGCACCGCCACCTGTTCCGGGTAGCCCAATTGCTTCCCGTCCGCCGTCCAACGTACACTGTCCGCCGTCGCCTGGGTGATGGTGCCGGTTTTGTCAAAAACGACCGCAGAAATGCCGGCAAAAGCCTCCACGACCCGAATGTTTTTTAGGTAAAAACGGTGTCGGCCGAGGACGCGGAGCAGGTTGCCGAGCGTAAAAGGGATGGCCAGCGCCACCGTGCAGGGGCAGGCGACAATCATGACGGCCGTGAACGCATCCATGGCCGTCGGCAGATCGCCCCGCAACAGCCACCAGTACGCAAACGCACCACCGCCGAAAGCCAGGATCAGCCCGGTAAAATAGCGTCCCGCGGCATCGGCCAGACGCGTCACCTGGCCCTGGGCAGTCGTTTGGAACGCCTCATTGTTCCAC
>JBKJKS010000622.1:0-3780 GCA_046597295.1 Saprospiraceae bacterium | reverse complement strand
AGCTTGCTGCTTTTAGCCTGAATGACCTCCAGGGAGGCATCCGATTTAAAATTGACCTGTCCGTTCTCACCACGGTAAAGGCCGTCGGCCGGGCCGGTATTCCAGGTAGCGGAAAGTGGGGAAGGCAGGGATTGGCGGAAAAGATCGGCCCGGTAAGAAGTGGCCATCTGTAGCGACAGGAAACCGCATAGGCAGATGCCCAGCACCTGTACCCAAAGCCTTGGTTGCATGTTCATAGTTCGGTATTTATTCATTACAGCCTGAAAATTAAGGCAAAACGGGCATTTTGGCAAGTATTTACATCCTGCGCCGCACTCCCACCCAGCCTGACAAATACGCACATCAGGCGTTTTGGTCACCTTTTTGCCAGTCTGCCGATCAGGTCCCTCTGTTTATACAGGAGCAAATAACTTTTGCTCCAGCGCATTGACAGCATCAATAGTGGAGAATTCCGCTTGTTGATAGAAGTGTTTGCGGGTAAGGGCGAAGAGGGCGCGGAATTCCCCGGCCTGCCCGTCGCCAATATGTTCGATCACCAGCTGTATTTGCCGGTAGGAAAATTCCTGCGCCGATCCGCCGAGCTGATAAATTTTGGCCATCAAGCCCAGCCAAACGGTAAACAGGCGTTTATCGCTGCTGTCTTGGATGCCTTTATTACCCATGCTGTTGATCACTTTCCCTTTCAGCTTTTGAGCGGCCGTCACGGCGGTCTGCACATGCTGTTGCCGCAGGGCTTCGCTGCCCAGGATATAGAGTTCGTTATACGTCGCTTCAATAACCGATAGTTTTTCGATCGCATCCATGACGGCGGGCAGATCGTTCTTAAGCATGGCATTGATCGCAATCTCTTTGATGCAATTCGCGATCGTTGTCTTGAGGTAGGAGCTGCCGGCTTCCTCTTTGCCGCCATTGAGGTAGGCCTGGTAGTACACCAGATTGAGGATGGCCATTACTTTCTCCATATTTTCGTGGTTGAAGCGGTCTTTATCGTAGGTGACGCTGAGGCAGACCACATCTTTTAATATCTCCCCGATGAGTTTGGTATCCCGCTGCTGCGGAGGCACTTCGACCAACCGTTCCAGCAGCTTTTCGCATTCTTCCAGGAAAGAATTCCTTTTGGTGCCCGCTGGTAATTCTTTCGCTAAAACGATCAGCTCTTCAATGACCTTACGATCAATTTTTCCATTTTTATTAAAAACATGGATGGCTTCGCCCACTATTCGTTGGGAGATTTTCTGCTCTATATTTCTAATAGAATCGAATTTGCCTTTTAAAAAAAATATTCCCCAGCCCAGTATAGTGGCAGCGACCAGAATATAAAAGACCGCGATCCAGGAATCGTCGGGGCACATATTGACCGCCATGCGGGAAAAACCGGGACTGCTCAACATGAACAACAACAGCACCAAAACGATCTGAAAGCCAAATATCCACCAGGTTTTTTCAAACTTTTCGTTATAAATGCTGCGTAAAGGATCGGGGATGAAGGTCTGGAAGATGAGGGCCGGTATGCCCATGATAAACACCAGGTAGGTGATGGCGATGCCGATCGCCGTGGCCTGCCATTGCTCACTCAACCAGGAAGGGTGAGGCGTCTGAAATAGCAGTAATCCGATCATGCGCGGTGGATTTTGCGAATGAAGTTGATGAAATCGTCTTCGCCGTAGGCATTGGTCTTCATCTCGAAATTCTGCGTCGGCAATTCGATGGGCAGCAGGAAGAGATCCGGATTTTCGTCGCGCATTTCGATGGTGAACACGCCGAAACGGGTATTCTGCAGGTGATGGAAGGCGCCGTTTCGGCGCTGCTCCGACACCCTTTTCAACAGAATGAAACCGAATTTTCGCTCTCCGCGCTCAAAGTCGTCGTTCCACATATCATCGGGGCCGGGTGGCAGCCGGATGTCGAAAATCACGATATCGAAGGGGTCATTGAGCAGCCGGTAATAGGCCTCGGTGGCATTGCGGGCAAAGTGCGAATCGATGTCGTCTTCCATGAGCAGGGCCATCCGTTTTTCGGTCAGGTCATGGTCGAGATTGTCGTCAATCCAGAGGAGTCGTATCATTTTTCAGGGGCGATGGGTAAAGTGATGTACGCTTTGGTGATGAATGGGTTGGTGTAGATGGTTTGCTGGTTGCCAAAGGTGGGTTCGGAGCTCAGGCGCAGTTGACCGCCATGTTCTTTAATCACCTCCGAGGCATCATACAAGCCGATGCCCGTGCCGGCGCGGCCCCGGTCGTCCGACTCCCGCCCGCGCTGGCCGAACTGAAATATTTTATCGCCTTCCAGTTCTTCGCGGCGAATAGGCACGCCCCAGTTTTCCACGATGATTTCTACTTCGGCGGCCCTTTTTTCCATCCGCACGTCTATCCAGGGCTGGCGGTCTTCCGGACGTTTCCCCCAGCTGTATTTGATGGCATTGTGCAGGATGCTGTGCAACGCGCGACTGAGCGAACTGCGATGGCAGTTCACCGTAGCGACTTCCTTGGGATTAAAATGCTGCACGATAGACACTTTATTGACCGAGGCAAACTCCTCCAGGTGCTGGATGGTGTCGTGCAACAAGGGTACAACATTGGTCGTCTTCAGTTCCTGTTGCATCGTTTCGCCCCGCAGCAGATAATTCCGGAAATAATAGAAGTCGGGAATGCGCTCATTGATTTCATCCACCGAGATGGAAATGGAGATCATGCTGGTGAGCCGCATCATTTCATCTACTTCGCTCCGGCAGTTTTTGAGCAACTCGCGTGGCAGCGGCAGTTTCCGGAGTCCCTCCAGCCCCTTTCTGACTTCGATCAGGTTGCGGCGGCCCCAGGAAGCGCTGTCTTTTTCCGTTTCTTTCGTTGCGGAAAGGTTGTTCCAGTATTTCTGGAGGCTGGTGATCGGCCGGCTTTCGACCCCGCGCTCTTCGGCTATTTTTTTCAATTCCGAAAAAAGGGTCTCGAATCGGTTGCGATGCCGCATCAGTTCGGCAGCGGCCAGCAACCGGTCCACACTGCCCTCCTCTTTGCGGATGTCGTGGCCATGCGCTTTGATCAGCATGTTCAAGGTATCGCGCAAGCCGTTGATGGTGGCGATGTAGGTATGGAGCACCGCACTGAAGTTGGCCTCCAGAGTGCGCCGGTGGCGGCTGACGTGGTCGGTCACGTCGTAGGCCGCCCCTACGCGGAGGCGGTGGTGCTCGTCGGTCACGTAGCGGACATTGGTGACGACGTTGCGCCTTTTGCCCTTGTTGTCCTGCACCTCCATGTAATAATCGAGCAGCGGATTTCCGTTGCTGGCGGCCTTTTTCAATTCCGCCCGGAAAGCTTCATAGGCGGCAGGGCTGGGGTGAAAATCCGCGATGGCGCGCGTGAGCAGATCATCCGGCGAATCGAATCCGAAAATACGCGCCAGGGCAGGCGTGGCGCGGGAAAAGATCTCCCTGCCATCCTGGTCGGTATTCACCAGGAACAGGCCCACGGGCATTTCTTGCTGAATGATCTCGAAGGTGACGTCCCGAATGACCCCCTTGATACGAGAAATGTCCCCCGTTTCCCGGAAGGTGGTGCTGCAGCTCATCCGCACGATCACCATCGCGCCATCGGTGCGCTTCAACTTGAGCTGCCGGTCTTTCAGGTGCGGGTGCTGCGCAATTTCCAGCAGCAGGTCCTGGGCATTCTCCGGCTCCCAGAACAAGCTGCCGACGTGCCTCCCTTTCACGTCGGCAGGGCTGGGGAAATTAAGTATGGTCGCAAAAGTGGTGTTGCAATCGGCAATGAGGAGCTGGTTGTCCATCTC
>JBKJKS010000477.1:0-4242 GCA_046597295.1 Saprospiraceae bacterium | reverse complement strand
CTTTTAAAGAGGCCATGTCAATGACGAAGCGATACTTGACGTCGCCTTTCAGCAAACGGTCATAGGCCTCATTGATCTGCTGAATGCTGATCATTTCTATGTCGGAGACGATACCATGTTGGCCACAGAAGTCCAGCATTTCCTGGGTTTCCGCGATACCGCCGATCGTTGATCCGGCAAAGTTTCTGCGGTAGGGTATGAGGCTGAACGCCGCTACGGGAAGCGGATGTTCAGGTGCGCCGACCAAAGCCAGGGAACCATCTACTCTTAAGAGGTTCAGGTAAGCATTGATATCGTGCTCTGCAGAAACGGCATCCAGCACGAAGTGCAGCTTGCCTGCATATCGTTTCATCTGCGCTTCCTCTGTGGAAAGCACTACATCATCAGCGCCCAGACGTTTCGCATCTTCCACCTTGGAGGGTGAAGTGGTAAATACAATCACTTCTGCACCCATCGCTTTAGCCAGCTTAACGCCCATGTGCCCCAATCCGCCCAGCCCGACAACGCCTACTTTTTGGCCGGGACCTACCTTCCAATGCTTTAGCGGTGAATAGGTCGTGATGCCTGCGCACAGCAAGGGGGCAGTAGCTGCCAGATCAAGGTGCTGAGGTATTTTCAGAACAAATGCTTCATCCACCACGACGCTTTCGGAATACCCGCCATAGGTTTGGGTGCCCAGGTATTTGTCGGGTGAATTATAGGTACCAGTATTGCCCGCTTCGCAATATTGTTCCAGGTCTTCCTTGCAGTACTGGCATTCCCGACAGCTATCGACCATGCAGCCGACCGCAGCAAAATCGTCGACTTTAAATTTTGTAACATGGTCGCCTACCCTGACGATTTTGCCGACTATTTCATGGCCAGGTACGCAGGGATAAACCGTACCGTGCCACTCATTTCTGGCGGTATGCAGGTCGGAATGGCAAACACCGCAATATAGGATTTCAATCTCTACATCATGCGGCGTAGGTGTTCTGCGTTGGATGTTTAACTGTTGTAAGGCTGCTGCTGCTGCCGCTGTGCCGAATGCTTTAATGTTCGTTGTTTGCATTTTTATGAAGTTCTGTATTATTTAGCGTTATTGTATTCTTCATCCGAAACAGGGTGTAACCATACCACTGGACATTTTTGAAAAGAGGCGGGAAAAGCCTGATTTTTGTGTTTTCTCACGACATGAAAATCTAGGCTTTCCCCCGCACTTACGCAAATTTAGCGCTCTATACGCGACCTACGTCTGAGGGGCCGTAAAAAATGTTTGGCTGTTAACCTGTTTGCTGCCCTTGGCGCGCACGGTAAACCTGATCAAACTCAAAGACTATGTGGGCGGTGTGCTGGAAAATGAGCGCTCCAAGCCCGATAGTCACTATAAACGGCTGATCCGTTTTTTCCAGGACTGGGGGGACTCGCCGGAGTTACTGCACGATTTGATGCGCCATAACCTGCGTTTTTTGCGCAATTGGGGTTTTAAAACACTGGTGATGGACGGCACCAGTTGGACGATTGGGGAGGTCAAAGTGCACTATTTGGTGCTGAGCGTCCTGGTCTGCTTGGTGGCCGTTCCGATTTATTGGGTGCAGTTGGAAAAAGATCGGTGCCGCGAAAGGTAAAAGTTAGGAGCAGATGCTCTACAAGTGCGCCTACAAGGATAAACTGATCAAAAAGCAGATGGCCTTGAATGGCCAAATCTATACCCTGCTGCTGATGCCCAACCCCAAAACAGATGCCGGAGAAGCGGTGATGATTTTTTTAACCACCTTGCCGGATGCCTCAAAAGCCGCCGAACAACTGTGGCGCGCGTAGCGGTCGAAATCAAATTTAACCAAATGAAGGCGCTCCGTCTGGTCGGTTTTGCGTCGCAAAGTAGCCCATCAGGAAATTTTCAAATTCGCCTTGTTCCATGCGCACAGCATGCCTACCTTTGCCATCGCAAATCGGGTAATTCGTTCATTTACAGTATCCTGCGGAAGTAGCTCAGTTGGTAGAGCACTAGCTTCCCAAGCTGGGGGTCGCGAGTTCGAGTCTCGTTTTCCGCTCTTGATTGTCAAGGAGTTACAAACATTGGTTTGTGACTCTTTTTTGTTTGCCAGCAATTTACAAGCATAGTTTGGGTTGATTTGGGCCTTTTGGGCGAAAAAAGTTTGAATTTTTTTCGCCGACCAGCCTACCATCAATTTGCACCTGGTGAATGAATTCGAAGCGCAAATTGTCGGTGGAATCAGATTAAATTCTTCTTAAAAACGGTCTATCAATAGGTTGGTGGTCCGAAGTTTGCAGTGCCAGAATAGATATTTTGATTTCCTAAGGGTTTAAAAGCTATTGCAAAAAAGGCAGCATGAAGAAGTTATACGTTTTGGCTTCCATCATTATGGTGGTCGCATATGCCTGCACCTATGATTCCCTGGGCACACCGGAAGATGTAGAATTACGAAAAGTTATCAGCAGCCGGTCTAAAACCGGTTTAAGCGAGTACTTTATTTTGCCGGCGAGTAATGACTACGCCAATATTCCACAGTCACCGGTCAACCCGCTGACGGCTATCAAGGTAGAACTGGGCAAATTGCTTTTTTTTGAGTCCTGCTTTAGCGTAGAAGCCAAACATCCCAGTGGATTGGCTACTTTTTCCTGTAGTTCCTGCCATGTGCCGGCGGCCGGCTTTCGCCCCAATCGAATCCAGGGCATTGCCGATGGCGGCTTTGGCTTCGGCGTCTTGGGCGAACAGCGGAGTAAACTTCCCGAGTACGACGACCAGGATATTGATGCACAAGGCGCACGTCCTTTAAGTGTGCTCAACGTGGCCTTTGTGACTAACACCATGTGGAATGGCTCTTTTGGCGACGCCGGGGTGAACACCAACACCGATAATCTATGGGGCTTTTATGATCCGGCTACGGCCATCAATAGTGAGCGTTTGGGGGCATTGGAAGGCCAGAACATTGAAGGCCTCAAAACCCACCGTATGCTGTTCAATGAGCAGTTAGTTCGGGCCACTGGTTACACAGCGCTGTTCGATGCCGCTTTTCCGGACGTACCGGTCGCCGAGCGGTACACCCGTAAAACGGCCAGTTTTGCCCTTTCGGCTTATCTGCGAACCTTACTCAGTACGGAAGCGCCTTTTCAAAAATGGCTGAAAGGCGAGGAAGATGCCATGGATGAGGAGCAGAAAAGAGGGGCCCTGTTGTTTTTTGACAAAGCGGGTTGTTATCGCTGCCACCGCGAACCCAACCTGGGCTCGGTTACCTTTCAGGGCTTGGGCGTGGAAGATTTATTTGAAAATGGCGGTTTGAAAACGAGCCTGGCTGATCGGCGCAATCTGGGGCGGGGCGGATTTACCGGACTTGAAGAAGATATGTTCCGTTTTCGGGTACCACAATTATACAATATAGGCGATAGCGGACCTTATTTCCACGGCAGCAGCAAGAAAAACTTACATGACGTAGTGGCGTACTTCAACGCGGGCGTACCGGAAAATCCCAGGGTACCCGCTTCGCAAATTTCGCCTTATTTCCATCCGTTGCAGCTGACCAGTACGGAGATGAGGGATCTGGAAACCTTTCTGCGGGAGGGGCTACACGACCCCTCCCTGCAACGTTACGTACCCGAGTCGGTCATTTCTGGCAATTGTTTTCCAAACAATGACCCCGTGTCCATATACGATTTGGGTTGCTATTAATAAATGGAAAATCAGCAAAGCAGGAGAAGATAGTGGTGTTGGTAGAAATACCGCCGACACCCTATACATTAAGGAAGGGGAGAAGAAAACTGCCTAATAAGATTTACTTTTTAAATCGTCAATTGATTTTCTAAGTGCAATTATTTCTTGTTTCAATTCCGCTACATCTTTTGCGCCTGCTACAGGTGCATCTTTTTCTTCAGCATCCCGCCCTATAAAAAATGTGGCAAAGGTGGCAGTGACATAACCAAAAATAGAGTACCCAAAAACTGCTATTAAAAATGCAAGTCCTCTGCCTTCAGGCGTGGAAGGATTAAATTCATTGCCTGCGGTTATAACCCGCATGGCTGTCCACCATAAAGCCATACCGTAACTATCAAAACCTGCATTTGGATTTTCAAGCGCATACATACCGGCTGCACCTGCAAAAGTTACGATAAGGGTAATCATAAAAACATAACCAAAGGCTCTCCGTGTCATTGTCGCACCCAGGCTTTTCTTACTCCTGTTTAAAGAAGAAACAATCCGGACAAGCCTGATGCCTCTTAAGCCTCGCAACAAACGAACAATTC
>JBKJKS010000394.1:0-2739 GCA_046597295.1 Saprospiraceae bacterium | reverse complement strand
TAAAAAATTCACTATGATAACCTCAAAGTGGGTATTACCCAGAGAGGCTCTCGGTTACCCTTTTTTGCAAACCCAGATCACTGGACAAGCAATATTCGAATTAACTCATAGTGTAGTATGAATTGCATACGGGATCAAGTGATCCTTGAAGCAGGTCGAGAGGAAAATCACTAGGACATGACTGGAAAAATGATCAAAGAAAGTTAAAACCATTAGGAGGCACTCCCTTTCTTATTTCTTACCGGTACGTGGAGATCGTAAGCGTGGAACTGTTCTTCATTTGGTCGTTAAAAACACTGTGTATGGGGCAAATGCTGGGGCATTTATTTCGTTGGAAAACGAAACATACTGCAAACATAGCGGTCAGCAGCGAATATGCAAGTTTTATGTTGCTTTTTTGCATAAAATATTATTTTTCCACTATTTCCCGCTCTGCCATGATCGAAACGGCAAAGTATGGCAGGTCTTCTGCGGGGGTGTCCTACCTTTGTAGCGTATTATTTCCACCCATCACTACTATGACCAAACCACGCATCCTCATCGCCGGCGGCGCCGGCTTCATCGGCTCGCACCTCTGCGACCGCTTCCTGGCCGAAGGCTATTCGGTGATCGCCATGGACAACCTGCTCACCGGCGACCTGGCCAACATCGAGCACCTGTTCAAGGAAAAAGACTTCGAGTACTATCACCACGACGTGACGAAGTTCATCCACGTGCCGGGCCAGCTGGATTATATCCTGAATTTCGCGTCGCCGGCCAGTCCGATCGACTACCTGCAAATGCCCATCCAGACGCTGAAAGTGGGCGCGCACGGCACCCACAACCTGCTGGGCCTGGCCAAGGAAAAGGGCGCGCGCATCCTGGTGGCCTCCACCTCAGAGGTGTATGGCGACCCGCACGTGCATCCGCAGACGGAAGAATACTGGGGCAACGTGAATCCCGTGGGCCCGCGGGGCGTGTACGATGAAGCCAAGCGCTTTCTGGAAGCCATCACCATGGCCTACCACAATTTTCACAGTGTGGAGACGCGCATCATCCGCATCTTCAATACCTACGGCCCCCGCATGCGGGTGAACGACGGGCGGGTGCTACCGGCTTTCTTCAGCCAGGCCATCCGCGGCGAAGAACTGACCATGTTCGGCGATGGCTCCCAAACACGGTCCTTTTGTTACGTGGACGATCTGGTGGAGGGCATTTACCGCCTGCTGCTCAGCGATTACCACCTGCCGGTCAACATGGGCAATCCCTCGGAAATCACCATGATGCAATTTGCCAAAGAGGTCATGGACCTGGTGCAAAACCCCAAGGCCCGCATCGGTTACCGGCCGCTGCCGGTGGACGACCCGAAGCAACGCCAGCCGGATATTACCAAGGCGCGTCAATTGCTCGGTTGGGAACCTAAATTTGACCGCGCGACCGGCCTGCAACTGACCTATGAGTACTTTAAAAAAGCGGTAAAAGTCGACGAACCAGCGCTGGCCGGGTAAGTTGCATATTGGCCTGGGTATAGTATGCAGCAGCGCATTTAAACGGAAGGCCGGCAGCGGCGTCTAATTGCTTTTCAACCAACAGCAGCAAGATGATCCTTCGGCTACCCTGGCTTTTTATCGGCCTGTTCCTGTACACACTTCCGGTTGTTGCGCAAAACCCCAGTCTGTACTTTCCGCCCAAAACCGGCCCGGGCTGGCTGGGCATTGCCCCCGCCAGCCTGGGCTTTTGCCCGGAACGGGTGGACAGCCTGTACCAGTTCCTGGCGGACAAACACACCAAATCGTTCATGCTGCTGCAGGACGGCCGGATCGTGCTGGAAAAATACTTCGGTACCTACACCCAAGACTCCAGCTGGTACTGGGCCTCGGCGGGTAAGTCGCTGACCGCCTTTCTGGTGGGTCAGGCGCAGGAGGAGGGTTTGATCGATATTGAGACCGCTACCGGCACGTACCTGGGCGCCGGCTGGACGAGCGCTACGCCCGCCCAGGAAAATGCGATCACCCTGCGGCATCAACTCGCGATGACCACCGGGCTGGACGACACGCCGACTCCTCCTTCGCCAGATGCGAATCTCTGCACCGATCCGGCTTGCTTGCAGTACTTAGTCCCGCCCGGCACCCGCTGGGCCTACCACACGGGCGCCTACCGCTTGCTGCAGGACGTCATTGCGGCATCCAGCGGCTTGACGATTAATCAGTTCACCAAAACGCGGCTGTTCGACCGCGTCGGCATGAAGGGATTCTGGTTCGAAGATGTACAGTACGGACGTGCCCGCGACATGGCCCGTTTCGGCCTGCTGATACAAGCCCGGGGTATTTGGGATGGCGATACGCTGCTGCACGACCAGCAGTATTATCACGACATGATCCATCCGTCGCAGACGCTCAACCAGGGTTATGGCTATTTATGGTGGCTCAATGGACAGCCCTCCTTTATGCTGCCGGGCCTGCAGGTCGTGCTGCCCGGCAAATTGATTCCCAACGCGCCCGACGACATGATCTCGGCGCTGGGCAAAAACGATCAGAAGATCCACGTGGTACCGTCTAAAGGCTGGGTGGTGGTACGACAGGGCGAGGCCGCCGGTTATACCGGTAACGGCGGCGGCCAGGTGCCCATCGCTTTCGATAACGAACTGTGGGGCTATTTGAATCAACTGACTTGCGCTGCATCATTTACAAATGAAGTGGCTGACGATCAAGTCCGTGTATTTCCTAATCCGACTACCAATGGCTGGCAGATAGAATCCGC
>JBKJKS010000654.1:0-3164 GCA_046597295.1 Saprospiraceae bacterium | reverse complement strand
CTCGGCGACCGCCGAAGCTAATTGGAAATTGTCGCTTACCGATTGTTGACCCAGCGCGGTGGCCGGCAGGCGGTACTCCATCAGACGGCTGGGTTGGGCACCTTTGGGCTGCTTGTAGCGCAGTTGCAGCACGAACAGATCGTCCGCCTGCAGCGTCACGCTGGTGTCGGGCCTGTTTACCGTCACCAGTGCGGAATCCAGGCGGGTCAGGGCCGGCAAGGTTTGGCCGGCCGGTATGATCTCGTACAGTGCCGTCACCCGGTGTCCGGCCCCCAGTTCGCCCGCATCTTTGGTGTCATCCTGAAAGTCTTCGGTGGTCAGCATCCGGTTTTCATAGCCGATGAGACGGTAGCCGGCGACGTGGGCGGGGTTAAAATGCAGCTGCAGTTTCACGTCTTTGGCGATGGCGAAGAGCGTCCCGCCAAACTCCTGCACCAGCACTTTCCGGGCCTCCGCCAATCCGTCGATGTAGGCATGGTTCCCATTGCCCTGGTCGGCCGGAAACGCATAAAACGCCGGCCTTTTTTACAAAATCAAAAACGAATGAATCTTCGCTGCCCCGCCGGTGCCCAAACCTGGCCGGCGGACTATCTTTGCGCCTTTCCGCCCAACCTGGACACCAACCCAGTGTAAGCTTCCGCACATTGACCATTTTGACCACATTAGCACATCAAAGTTCCATGTCCACCGAAAACAGCATCAAACAGGTCCGTTCCGCGCTCATCTCCGTTTATTCCAAAGAAGGCCTCGAGCCCATCATTCGACGTCTGCATGAACTTGGCGTGGTGCTCTACAGTACCGGCGGCACCCAGTCGTACATTCAGAAGCTGGACATTCCGGTCATCGGGGTCGACACGCTGACCGGCTATCCCAGCATCCTGGACGGGCGGGTAAAGACGTTGCACCCGGCCGTGTTCGGCGGTCTGCTGGCCCGCCGGGAGCCCGGGCACCTGGCCCAGCTGGAGCAGTATAATATTCCGGAAATCGATTGTGTGATCGTGGACCTGTATCCCTTCGAAGAGACGGTGGCGACGACCAACGATCCGGCCGAGATCATTGAAAAGATCGACATCGGGGGCGTGTCGCTGATCCGGGCGGCCGCCAAGAACTGGCGCGACGTGGTGGTGGTCGGTTCCAAGGACGAGTATAAAATGTTCTCCGAGCTGCTGCATGACCAGGGCGGTGAATTTTCCGCCTTTAATCGCCGCGAGTTCGCCCGCCGTGCCTTCAAAGTGACCTCCAATTACGACATCGTGATCTATAACTGGTTCAACGAGGGCACGACCGATATTTCTTTCAAACATTCCATCCACCGCTCCGACATCCTGCGCTACGGCGAAAATCCCCACCAGTCCGGGGTGTTTTTCGGCGATTTCGAACAGGTCTTTGACAAACTGAACGGCAAGGCCATTTCCTACAATAACCTGGTGGACATCGATGCCGCGGTGCAGCTCATGCGCGAATTTCAGCTGGGCAAGCCTTGTTTTGCCATTTTAAAACATACCAACGCCTGTGGGGTGGCCCGCCGGCACACCTTACTCGAAGCCTGGCAGGCCGCCCTCGCCTGTGACGCCACCTCGGCTTTCGGCGGCGTATTCGTCTGCAACACCGTAGTCGACCTGGACACGGCCCAGGCAATTAACAAACTTTTCTACGAAGTGCTCATTGCCCCCGACTTCGAGCCGGCCGCCCTCGAACTGCTGCGCAAAAAAGACACGCGCATTCTATTGAAGATCAAACACTTCGACGTGCAGGCCCGCAGTTTTCGCAGCCTGCTGAACGGGGTCGTGGAACAGGATGCCGACCTGAAGACCGAGACCGAAGCCGATCTGAAAACGGTGACCAATCGCATACCGACCCCCAAGGAAGTCGGCGAACTCATCTTTGCGGTGAAGTGCGTCAAGCACCTGAAATCCAACGCTATTGCGCTGGTGAAGGAGCGCCAGTTGATCGGCATGGGCTGCGGTCAGCCGAGCCGCGTGGATGCCCTGCGCCAGGCCATTGCCAAGGCCCAGTCCTTCGGCTTCGATCTGCAGGGGGCGGTCATGGCCTCCGACGCTTTCTTTCCTTTCCCGGACTGCGTACAGATCGCCCACGAAGCGGGCATTACCGCGGTCATTCAGCCGGGCGGATCAATGAAAGATCAGGAGAGTATCGATGCGGCCAATCGGTGTGAGATGGCCATGGTGATGACGGGCTTCCGGCACTTCCGGCATTGAGGACGTAACCTTTGATGACACACCGCCGGATGAGAAAAGTGCCGGCGAATGGTTAACTTTGTCAAAAAATCAATATTATGGCCGCAGCAATGGTTGCTATTGATGAGATTACCGATTTATTGGTCAGCGTTTCGCCTGAAAAGATGGTCAATTACCGCGCTTCTGAAAACCTTCAACGACGATACGAGGAATTGGCAGGGAGAGGGAAAGAGGGAACCCTTTCCGACCTTGAAAAAGAGGAGTTGGACACTATTCTGCTGATCAACCGTATTCTTTATCTCGCCAAAATCAAGGCGCTCCGTTTTGCCGCGTCATGAGCAAAAGAATATCGGAGAAATTAAGGCTATTGGCCGCTGAACGAGCCGGTTTCAAGTGCGAATACTGCCGTCTGCCCGATTTGGGTGCAGGTATATCTTTCCACGCTGATCATATCCTGGCCAGCAAGCACGGTGGCTTGACAAAGTTGGAAAATTTGGCCTACTGCTGCCCAGAATGCAATCTATTCAAAGGGACAGACTTTGCCACTTTCCTGCCGGGCAGCGAAGATGTTACCCGGTTTTTCAATCCACGGCAGGATCAATGGGATGAACACTTTGCAAATACAGACGGACTAATACAATCCAAAAGCGAGATAGGGGAGGCTACAATATTGATATTCCGCATTAATAATATCAGTAGAGTCTTTACCCGTCAGCAGCTAATCGCAGCTGGTTTGCATCTCTGATCGACTACGCGAAAGTACTGATGCTGCCAATCAATGTAATATGGCCATGGTGATGACGGGTTTCCGGTAAAATTAACCGCTCAAAAGTACTTCATGGCTGAACTTCCAGGCAAAAAGCAGCAGGTTGCCTCCCCGAAAAAAGTTGCTCCGGTTATAAGGGCCGCCGCTGTGCCACCTTCTCCGCTGCTTCAAGCCAAAGCCGCCGGCATCCAGCGCATTCT
>JBKJKS010000256.1:0-6683 GCA_046597295.1 Saprospiraceae bacterium | reverse complement strand
CAACAAGGGCGGGGCGCCGCCACTGAGATCCTGCAGCCGGACCCGGAACTCATAATTATTGCCATAGCGCAGCTCGGTGCTGAGCGCGCCGGGTGCGTATAGCTGGTTCAATTGATTTTGGGCCGGTCCGCTCACGCCGGTACCGGTGTTATTGATCGGGTCTTCCGGATCGGCCGTGACGTCGATATTGGTGGTTTGGTAAATAGCTGCCGCGTCGGGATCAGGTAGCACCATGCTGTGGCCCAGCCAGTTGGCAAAGTACATGGGGAGCCAGTAGGCGAGATTTTTTCGCCCGTCCACCTGCATGGGATAGACCTGAAAAGGCAGTTCGCCCGAAAAATCACCCAACGGAATCGTATCGTCCGGGGTCAGTGGATGACGGGCCAGGGTCAGCGCCTGCCGGCTTTCCACTGTATTGAGGCTTTCCCAGGGGTTTTCCGGTTCGGCAGTTTCCCGCACGTCGATGTTGTAGCCGAACACGCCCAGCGGCGCATCCAGGCGACCGCTGAGTTCGCCGGTCGGATCGGCCTGCATTTGCCGGACATACCAGATCAGGATTTGTTCGTCATCCCAGCCCAGGCGCATGCCGGCATCTTTGACCGGATGGGCGCCATCATTCACTTCGAGCAGCATATCCCGGTTGGGCGGCTGGTGGCTGTGCACGATTTTGGCAAAGCCGTCATCATATTCGGCGGCTTCGATGAACAGGTCGTTATAATTGCCCGGCGGCACCGGATCGGGATCAGCAGCCAGTACTTTGAACTGCACCGGAAACTGGAGCGGGGCGAAGACCTGCCTGGGTTCATTGGGGATTAAAGCCGGAATGCGGGCGGCGTATCTTTTAAGGAAAGTCGGGTCGGCATCCAGCTGCGCCCGAAAGTCGCTCTCCGGCGCCAGATCGATGTACAGCCAGCCGCCGTTCGGGAAATAGCCAGCCTCGATCGGCAGGCGGGCTTCGTAGATCATACCGGCTCGCCGGGCAAGCTGGGGCTGGCGCAGCAAGTAGGCAAAAACCTTGCCCCAGCTGACAATATTCGAACTGCGCTGAAATCCCGGTACGTTTTTCCCGCCTTTGATCGCGCAATGGTAGCTGTCGTCGGTGACGGCGTTGCGGTGACGGGGGCTGGTAAAGTGAAAGGCGTCCCGATAAGTGTGGGGCAAATACTTTTTCACCGTCAGCGCTTCCGGACGGGCTGCTGCCGGCTTGTGTTCCGGCGCAATCGCATCCAGATCCATATTGCGGTTGGTGGCGCTGAAGTTGGTAATACTCAGGTGGTTGCCCAGCGCTTCAAAAATCTCCCGTGCATTGCCCGGCGCATCCACCGCGAGGGGCAGACCGGCGATGGGGGCATGGTTATGCGGAAACACGCTGAGCCCATCGAAAATACTGGCCGTGAAAGTCAGCCGGGCGTCCGCGAAGGCGACGGCATCGGGAATCGGATTCTCTTGCTCAATGGCCGGCGAGAGGGGGTTCTGATCCCGGGGTATGACAACGATGTGCACCGTGAGCGCTTCGCCGTCGAAGAACTGCGGAAAGGTGAGTATGGAAAATCTCTGGTTGGCATTCATGGCGATGGTGGTTAAGCGATTTGTCTTTGTTCGCTCCAAGAAGTCTCGAAGCTGATGTTGATGACCAGGAAAATGCTGATGTCGATGCCGAAAGTCACCTGACAGGCCAGGTCGGTGCGGCTTTCCCCGCCGCCGATGGCCTTCTTGGACACGGTGCCCTTGGCTTCGATGCGGATGGTGATGCTGACCAGCCCGCCCAGCAGCTCGGCATGCCCTTCAAAGAGCATGAAAGCGGTGACTTCGACGATGCCGCTGGCGGCAAATATTTCCACACCGACCACGAAGAGTACGCTGACGTTACCAACCACCGGCAGCCCGACCACGATCTGGGCGCCAAAGCCGAACTTCATGCGCAGGGAAGGCCCGATCTTGGTGTCGGCGCCAATGTCCAGGTTCACTTGCCCGATCGCGTAAATCGTGGCGGCGGAGATGGAAATACACATCACCGATAACCGGCCATAGAAGCCGAAGGTGCCGCCGGCGCTGGGCAGCAGTTCGTTGGCATTGCTGGTCACCATCAGCGCCGCATTGAAGTAGGCCCCGATCTTCAGACCGGCTTCCAGCTTGAAAGGGGCATTTGGGTCATTGTACAGGGCGTCCGGTACCGGAAAACGCAACACCGGGATTTCTTTGGAGGCTTCGAACTTGTATTCCCAGCTGCCGGCCTTGTTGCTCATCGCCAGTTTCAGGCCGTTGCCGACCGCACCGGCATAATCGCCGCCCTGTAGCTGTTGGAGAATCTCCAGGATGTCGATGACGGGCTGCAGTTCGGGGGAGAACTTCAGTTCGGGCTGCGGGTAGCTGGCCGACGATCCTTTTTTGGCATCCCAGCTGCCGCGGATGGTCATCAGCCGCTTGATCCCGGCCAGATCGACGACCAGTCCGATATTACCCATCCGGCTTTTCCAGGTCTCGGCCACGTTGTTGGCCAGGGAATTAATGTTGAAATCGAGTTTCCCTTTGGTCTGCACGTTGCCGTCGTCGTCCCGGTGATCGTATTCAATATAGATCCGGAAATTGCCGTCGCCCACGTCGATCAGTTCAAACTCGGTATCCGGCAGATCGAATTCAGTGACCTGCTTGAGCAGCTGGTAGCCCTGTTCTTTGGCATTGTCGAACGTGCCGGTAATATCCATCAGCTGCCAGACGTCCTTGCCCACATCCTGCAGGCCGCTTTTCAGGAATTCATTGCCATTTTTAAGCAGGGAAATGGCTTCCCCCAGGTCGTTTTCGCCATTGCCGATGTTGGGAAAGATCGCTTTGGAATTGACGATCCGGAAGGCATCGACGAAGAGCGGTGGCGTTTTGCTGAGCAGCATTTTCTTTCCCATCTCGAAAGACGGGGTCAGGAACAATGCTTTCTGCGTGTCGGTATTCTGCACAAAACCGTAATTGAGCGTATCGTCAGTCGGCTGGCGCAGCAGCTCACTGGGGTTGGCAATGCGTAGCAGCACACTGGCGGCCGGCATATCCAGTTTCTGCCCCGGTCCGTCCACGATCAGTGTGCCGGTACGCACTACCGGCACACTCAGGTTCGCCGGCACGGGGCTGACGTCGCCGGTGTCCCGCTCATGTTTGACCATGGTCCAGGAGCCGTCTTTGGACAGCAGCACGCTGCCGCGTCCGGCCACCGCAAAAATGATATCGGAGCCATTCGCCCCGAAGGAGTTATTGAAATCGAAGCGGTTCAGCCGCATTTTCTGGTCGCTGTTGGCCAGGTTCACCTCGCAGTCGATTGGTCCGCCAATGGAACCCAACTGCACCAGCACCAGATTTCGTAGAGCCTCTTTGGTGATGGGAATGCCCCGCGGGGCGGACTGCACGTAGCCGACAATTTTCTTTGACGGCACCATATTTTTGTCGACACCCCCGATTTTTTTGGTCGTGAATCCGGAGAAGACGTTTTCCACCTCAATATCCGCATCGAAGTAGACCGGCTGCAGCACCACGTTTAGCGCGTCGCCGGCAGCGGGATTATCCACGTACAGGCCATTCTCATCCACGATTTTATCCGACACCATCGTGCCACTCACCGGATCGATGTCTTTGGTTTCGATGATGTTCTGGACATTGAACAAGCCTTTGATCAGGCCGGGGTGCACTTCGAAAGGGCTAGGTTTTTCGACCTTCGTCGTCGGGACTACATTGACGAAATAGCGGAAATCAAATTCGCCGCTGCTTTCCGCCCGCCAGCCGGAATCATGCCGGTACACATAGCCACTGCTGACCCGGTAAATAGTAATCGTCCGCACCACCTTGATGCCCCAGGGGTAAATTATGCTCTTGACCTGAATGACCTCATGGGCGCAGCGACCGACAAAAATGTCAAACCGCGCCTGGCTGGTCTGAGCAAAGGCCGCGGTGGGATTCAGCCAGTTGCTGAAGGTGCTGGCGCCATAACCGCTCAGGTCGATGCGCGTCAGCGGTACCCCCCGCTGCCGGATCAAATTAAAGGGCTCCAGCAGAAACTCATTGTTGAAAATTTCCGTCACGCTGCGGCCCAGCGTACTATCGCCGGTTGGGCTGCCGCTGAAATCCAGCACGTTATTGATCTGCAGCGTACTGCCGACAAACATGTCGCTCTCGCCTTCAATAAAGGCTTCCCCGGCATTGAGCTGGAGCTGGAGGCCGCCCTGCAGGTTCTCTTCGAACGCCTCGGCATTGAGCAACAATTCCGTCCCACGCCGGGTCTCGGTGTTATTATTTTCATCCGTAAAGCGGTAGTGATTCTGTAGCACCGCCAGTGCCCGTAGCCCGAAAGGCAGCGTCAGCAGCGAAAAAGCGGCAAATCCGGCGGTATCTTCTTCAAAATTCCGGAGCAGGTAGTTCGTCAGGGGCAGGGGCGCCAGGGCCACCGTCTCCTTACTGTTGTTGAGAATCTGCATTGGCCCGCCATCGTTGGGGTAGTAATTCACCCCGCCCGGCGGATCGCCCACCACCTGGGGCGGCGTCAGGTTGAGCAAGGGCTCCCAGGAAATCTGGGGCACCGTAAACACTTTCACATTTTGCCCCTGGCTTACCACGTCCATGCCTTCGACCTGAATGGGGAAGCCCGTAGCAGCGCCGGTGGTAGCAATATGGGTCGTCATCAGCCGGTCACTCCGGGAAAATAAGTTAAAACTCACTCCGTAGAGGTCGGCATTGGTGCTCACGTCCAGCAGTGCGAAGAGGTTCTGCTGAAATCTGCCGGTCACCCCGTTCCATTGCTCTTCGTAGTCGGGTAGGGGATGGCGTTGGGTGCTGATGGATGCTCTGGCGGTTGCAACGTCCGCAGGAATTTCGTTGGCGGCCACTACCGTCGTGCGGATATTATGGACAGCAATGGCGTTGCTGATGCTGGTACTGAGGTGGGCAAACTGGTTATTGCCGACTTGGTCCACGGCGACTGCATTGGCCAAAGGGGCGCCCAACGGCCCCGAAGCGGATATTTCACCATCGTTGGCAGGCTCTTCAGCTTCGTCTTCGAAGGAAATGCCGCCAAATTGATCGTTCAAAGGGGCAAAATGGAAGGAAACGGCCACGTCATCAGGCCCAGCTTCCTCCGCCGGCGCCTGCCACCGGACCCGGCAGACCAGCCAGGCCGTAATCGGGGAGGATGATACGACGCCCGTAGCGGCGAAGGTCGCCCGGGTATAATCCTGTCCCCGGAACTGCGCCCGCAGGCTGCCAAGATTGGCGGCATAGGGATCGGGCAGGGTGGGTAGGTAAGCGTACAGACCGAAGGTCAAAAACAAAAAGCCGCTTTCCACCGTGGTGTAATCGTCGGCTAAAGACCCGAAGAGCAGGCAACCGTTCGCCGGCGTCACTTTGAACAGCGCATTGGTCAGCGCCAGCGCCATCGGTTGGGGCAGAGCGGCTTCCTGCGGACGGAGTTGGCTGTTGTCCTGGATCAGGTTATCGTCGAAGAGATAAACCATCTTCCGCGCAGTGCTGGCGGCCACCACGAACAGGGAATTCTGCGAACGTACCACGGGCGGCTGCCCATTCACCCTGACCGGACGGTCCACCTTGAAATGTGCATTCGCCGCAGCCATGAACAGTTCGTTGCCATTGGCATTGCTCACGTAGAAAAACAGCGCTGCATTCGGGAAAGTCAGGGCCACGCTGGTCCCGAATGGATTCAGTGCATCCTGCCACAGATCGAGGGACTGGTGGGCATGCGGATGGCCAGCGGTGAAATCGCCCAGGAAAATCTGTCCGGGACTGATCAGAAACACTGGGTTGCTTAAATGCAATCCGCCACCGGCCAGGCCCGTCCAGGTATTGGTCAGTCCGCTGCTGCCCTGCACCATCATTTCGCCGGTACCGGCGGCTTCCGTGGGTTGGCTGATGTCGATCGTGGCGACCGGCAATGTCCAGCCGCTCCTGGTAATCGGCGCCTCCTGGCGAAGGGCGATAAATTCCGATGCGGACTGCCCGATCCGCAGCACCTCTTCCGAGGCTTGGAAGGGAAAAACAATCCGTTGCAATGGAAGGTCATAAGTTGCCTGCCCCTGACCATTCCATTCAAAATCAACCGATTGTCCGTACAAATTCCAATGCGCACCACCGACCGCATCGATGGTCCGGCCCTGACCGGAAAAGTGAAAAACCAGGCTGTCCGGCAGCTGGAGTTCCAGTTGCCGGGCGTCTATGCCGAATGGGCTGTCTGCCGCATCAGTCACTTCTGCCTGATCCAGATCGAGCCGGACAGTGATGATCGTGTTATGTGATACCGTAAGTTTGCCATTCTGGTCGACGGGCGCCGTACTGAGCGAAACCTGGCCGCCGTCGATGGCCAACCCCGTGTAGGCGCCCGCCGGTGCATTGGGGGCGAGCATGCGGGCGTTAATCCAGATGCTCCCTTTGACTAAAGTGTAGGTGCGGGACAGCGAGAATCTTTCCGGCAGATCGAAAGGTGTGATGGGCGACAAACGCCTGGTGCGGGTATGGAAAAGCAGCACCGGCTCGTTCATGCCCTGGATATAGAGCGCGATCAGTTTTCTAATGGGGAAAAAGTCATACCAGAACTTCCGGCCATCCTGGTTGGTGAATGGTCCGATCGAATGGCTGACTTTCGCGCCCGCCGCCCAGGCGGGCATCGACCCGTGAATCAATTGTTCCCGCACGGGCAC
>JBKJKS010000006.1:0-15159 GCA_046597295.1 Saprospiraceae bacterium | reverse complement strand
GACCGGTGGCTTGAACTGCACCTCCACCCAATTGACGATCAACGGTACGGGATCATCCACCGGCAGCAATTTTAACCTGCTCTGGACCTCCAGTACGGGCAGCGGCTTTGTCTCGGGGCAAAATACGTTGATGCCCGTTGTGAATGCGCCGGCCACTTATACGCTGCTCATCACCAACACGACTAATAACTGCACGGCTACGGCTACTGTGCTCATCGGGCAGGATGTTCAACTGCCGACGGTGAATGCCGGTCCCCCGGCGACCCTCACCTGTGCCACGACCACCCTCATCATCGGCGATGCGAATGCCTTGCTGGCGCCTAATTTAACCTATAACTGGACCACGTCAGGCGGCAACATCGTCAGCGGCGGGAATACGCCTACCCCAATGGTGAACCAACCCGGGGGTTATACCCTGGTGGTCACCAACGCGACCAACGGTTGTATAAATACGGCTTCGGTTACCATCGCGGAGAACGTCACCAATCCCACGGCAACGGCTGCTCCGGGCGGCCAGATCAATTGTACCTCCCCGGCCGTTCAGCTCAATGGCAACGGTTCCAGTACAGGCGCTACGTTCAGCTACAGCTGGACCTCCAGCACCGGCGGCGGTATTGGCTCGGGGGCCACGACGCTCACCCCCACCGTAACGGCCGCCGGCACCTACACCCTGGTGGTCACCAATGCTGCCAATGGCTGTACGGCTTCCACTTCCGCAACGGTCACAACCAATGCCAACCTGCCCACGGCCGTCGCGGCGCCACTGGGTACGCTGACCTGTGCCACCCAGCAAATTGATCTGTCGGGCACCGGTTCCTCGACCGGAAACAACTTCTCCTACCAGTGGGGGACGGTCAACGGCCAAATCCTGAGCGGACAGGGGACCCTGCTGATCACGGTTGGCCTACCCGGACAATACACCCTGATCGTCACCAACACCACCAATAATTGCACCGCCACCTTCGCCGTGGTCGCACCCGATGACCTGGCATTGCCAGTGGCCGTAGCCGGAAATAACCCGACCCTCAATTGCACCGTACCCAACCTGCAACTGGATGGAGCCGGCTCCAGTACCGGTACCGGGTTTGACTACCTGTGGAGCGGTCCCGGCATCGTCTCGGGTGGTACCACCCTTACGCCGACGGTGAACGAACCGGGAACTTACCAGCTGCTGGTGACCAACACCCAGAATGGCTGCACCACGATTGATAATGTGCAGGTGCTGGGTGATGCCAACGACCCGATCGTACAGATCGCTGTGCCGGGTACACTGGATTGTACAAACGGCCAGATCGGCCTGAACGGCGCTGGTTCCAGCACGGGCGGTGCGTTCAGCTACCAGTGGAACGGACCCGGCATTATGCAGGGCGCTACTTCGTTGACGCCGACGGTGAATGCACCGGGTAACTATACGTTGGTGATCACCAACACCGCCAACGGCTGTACCTCCGATGAAGTCGTCGCCGTCACGCAGGATATTGATCCGCCGCCGGCCGATGCCGGTCCGGACAACACCTTGAACTGTTTCACGCCGCAACTCCAGGTCGGTGGCCCCAACAATCCGACCGGCAGCGGCTACACGTTCAACTGGGCAGGGCCCGGTGTAGTGTCGGGTAGCACCAGCGCCAGCCCCGTCGTTAATCAGGGCGGTTTGTATAACCTGACGGTCACCAATACGACGAACGGCTGTACCATGGTCGATCAAGTGGATGTGGCCACCGATTTTGTCGATCCCCAGGCCGACGCCGGATCCACCTTCCAGCTGACCTGCACCCAGAATACATTCGTGCTGAACGCCACGGCCAGTACCGGGAACAACTTTACCTACGCCTGGACGACCAATACCGGCAGCTTTACCACGCCGACCAATATACTGAATCCGACGGTGAACGGATCGGGTTTATACTCCCTGCTCGTGACCAATACCACGAATGGCTGTACCGCCACTTCCAACGTCCAGATCACCAAGGCGGCCGACGTGCCTACTGCCGTCGTGAATCCGCCCGCAACGCTGACCTGCACGGTACAGAGCATGACCCTGAGCGGCAGCGGATCCAGTACCGGTTCGAATTTCACCTATCAGTGGTCATCGCCCAACGGCGGTAATATTGTCAGTGGCGTCAGTACCCTCAGTCCGGTGGTGGATCAGCCCGGCACCTACTTCCTGGCGGTCACCAACACGACCAATAACTGTGTTTCCAATTCGAGCGCGATCGTCGACGAAGACGTGGCCTTGCCGGCCATCTCCGCCGGGCAATCCCCAACCCTCACCTGTACGGATCTTAGTCTTAATTTAACGGGAACAGTGAGTTCCAACGGCTCCTTTACTTACCTGTGGAGCGCGCAGAACGGCGGTAATATTGTCAGCGGCATGAATACCCTCACCCCGGTCATCGATGCGGCCGGCACCTACCTGCTCACCGTCACCAGCCAGCAGAACGGCTGCAGCAGCACGGCATCGGTAGCCGCTTTGGCGAACCAAACGCCACCGGTTTCTACTATTCAGCAACCGGCACTGCTTACCTGTACGGTGGAGGAAGTTTTGCTGGACGCGGCCGGCTCGACAGTGACGGGTAATATGTCCTACCTCTGGTCGACCAGCGATGGCCATTTTGTCGGTCAGCCTGTGGGCCTGGTGGCCAACGCCGATGAGGCGGGCACCTACACCCTGCTGATCACCGATATGAACAATGGCTGTACCAACACGGCTACGGCTACGGTAGATGAAGATAAAGTGCAACCCACCGCCAGTGCCGGTACGAATGGCCTGCTGACCTGTGCGGTCACCTCGCTCGAGCTGAACGGTAGCGGTTCCAGCCAGAACGGCAGTTACTTCTACGAATGGACCACCCAGAATGGACAGATCCTGGTGGGCGGCAACAGCCTGAACCCGACCATTGTGGCCGGCGGTACTTATCAGCTGGTCGTGGTTAACGAAATCAACGGGTGTACGGACACAGATGAAGCCGTCGTAGTCACCGATACCGTGGCTCCAACGGTGGCGATCGTGTCGCCAGGCCTGCTGACCTGCATTCAGCCGCAGGTGACGATCAACGGTAGCGGCTCGCAAGGCGGCGCGGGCATCGTCTACGCCTGGGTGACCACCAACGGTAATATCGTGAGTGGCCAGAACACCAAACAGCTGGTGGTCAATGCGGCTGGCGACTACACCCTCAATGTGCTGAACAACGTCAACGGCTGCTCCAGCACGGCGACTACCGTGGTTACCGATAATATCGTCCTGCCCATCGCCGACGCGGGGGCGCCCGCCACGCTCACTTGTACGGTGGAGCAGGTAACGCTGCAGGGCACCGGCTCCACCGGCGCCACGTATTCGTACGCCTGGACAGCCCAGGCGGGCGGTCAGATCGTGACGGGCGCCACCACGCCTAATCCGGTGGTGAATCAGCCGGGCACGTATAATCTGGTGGTGACCAACGCCAGCACGGGCTGCAAGCAGACGGATGCGGTGGAAATATTCCGCGAGACGAACGTGCCGACCTTTTTCCAGATGACACTGGATAAGCCGAGTTGCAAAAACAACGATGGGGTAGTGGAAATCGGTACCGTCACCGGCGGGGTCGGCCCTTACCTGTACTCGATCGATGGCGGGCAGAACTATTTCCCGTCGCTGATTTTTGAAAATATCAGTCCCGGCACCTACAACCTGTCCATTCAGGACGCCAACGGGTGCGAGTTCAATCAAAACCTGATTGTACCGCAGGCCCCGGCCATTGCCGTCGCCCTGCTGCCGGAAGTACAGATCGAGCTGGGGGATTCCTATCAAATCCAAACCACACTGCCCCCCGGCTTCCCGCTGGCACTGATCGATTCGGTGATCTGGGCACCGTTGGATGGACTGGTGTTTGATGGAACGGATATCTTCAGCCTGCTCAATCCGACGGTCATGCCGTTCAAAGCCACCGAGTACACGATCCGGCTGATCAGCGTTGACCAGTGCGAGGCCAGCGATCGTATTCTGATCCGGGTGGACAACGATCCGCATATTTACATTCCGAACGCCTTTTCGCCCTGGGATGCTAACAACGACAATGACATCGTACTCATCTTCGCCGATGGCGATCAGATTGTGCAGGTGAACAATTTCCAGATCTATGACCGCTGGGGCGCTATGGTGTTCTATGACCAGAATTTCCAGCCCAACGATCCGGCCCACGGCTGGGACGGCTACCATCTCGGAAAATTGCAGGTGCCGGCGGTATTCGTCTACTACGCCGAGATTCAGCTGATCGACGGGCGGACGCTGCTGTACAAAGGGGATATTACGCTGGTGCGGTAGAAAGGGTTGATGAAGTGGATTTTTATTAATGATAAGCGCCGCAAATCCTGGAAAAGATTTGCGGCGCTCTTTCTATGGTGCATACGGTCAGACGACTTGGAGTCGTCAGACCAGGTGCTGCGCAGGAAAAACGGGATCACCCTTCCGCCACCAGTATCTCCAGCCGAATACCGCGCGAGCCTTTGATCAGAATATTGGCCTGGTCAAAATTTTGTCGATCGAACCAGGTTTTGGCGGCTGCCGTCGTACTGAAATGCCGGGCTTTGTAACGGACGTAGGCCGTTTTGCCGAACTCCGGTCCGACCAGCACCAGCGTATCGAAACACATGCGGGCGGCCCGGCGCAGCAGCTCGTCGTGTTCTTTTTCGCTTTCGGCGCCCAGTTCCAGCATGTCGCCCAGGATGGCCACTTTGCGGCCGGTGGGCAGTTCGCGCAGCATTTCCAGCGCCGGCAGCATGCTGGAAGGATTAGCATTGTAGGCATCCAGCAGGATGGTGGTGCTGCCCCGCTGCAGCAACTGGGAGCGGTTGTTCGACGGCGCGTAGGCTTCGACGGCAGCTTTGATTTTGGCCGCCGGCACTTTGAAATATGTACCGAGCGCGATGGCGGTCATCACGTTGTGAAAGTTATGCCGGCCCAGCAGCTGGGTTTGGACCTCGACCGGATGGTTTTGCTCATCCAGAAAAGCCGCCCGGAGCAGCGGCGTACCGGGCAGCGCCTGCACCTTGATGACCGTCCCCGTGGCGGGCTTGCGCACGGTGCGCAGGTAGGCGACCCGCTGCCGGACATGCTGCGCCATGGTGGACAGGTATTTTTCCGATAGGTTGACAAAAGCGCAGCCCTGCCGCTGCTCCAGGTAGGTAAAGAGTTCGCCCTCCGCTTTCTTCACGCCCGCCAGACTGCCGAAGCCTTCCAGGTGCTCCTTGCCAATATTGGTCAACAGGCCATGCGTCGGTTCCGCAATGCTGCAGAGCATGGCAATATCGCCCGGCTGGTTGGTGCCCATTTCGATGACGGCCACTTCGGTGTCCGCGGGCATGGCCAGCAGGGTAAGCGGTACGCCGATGTGGTTGTTCAGGTTGCCTGCGGTGAAGTGGCAGGGGTAGTGGCTGCTCAGCACCGCCGATACCAGTTCCTTGGTGGTGGTCTTACCGTTGGAGCCGCCAATGGCAATCACCGGGATTTCGAATTGCCGCCGGTGGTGCCGGGCCAGTTCCTGCAGGGTCTGCAGTACATCAGGCACCAGCAGGCAGCAGTCATTCGATTGGGCGGCAGGATCATCGATCACTACGTAAGCGGCTCCCTCCGCTAATGCCTGCTCCGCAAAGCGGTTGCCATCGAAATTTTCGCCTTTGAGTGCAAAAAAAAGACAACCAGGGGTCAGCTGGCGGGTATCGGTGCAGACCTGGGGATGCCGGAGAAAATGGTCGTAGAGTTGTTCCAAATCGATCATGGCGCGAAGTTAAGGCCTTGACCAACGACGCGGGCGGTTCGCCAATTGCTAAATGTAAAAAGACCGGCTGGTTGCCGGTTACTACCTTACTGAGGGAATGGCGTGGCGTCGGTGGGTTTCATACCCCCAAAATCGACACCTGGAATCGAATTATGCGGAAAAGAGAGCATATTGGTGACGGAAACCATTGATCGCTAGCCCTTCAACTTAATTTCACACCATGAAACAATGCTTAATCCTACTAATGCTGCTTGCTTATTCTCCTGGCTGGGGGCAGTCGGAGCTAGCTATCACCGTCGATAGTTCGAATACCGATCATCTGTTGTTTATTACCAGGGATTTATCCCACCCCCGCATGATAGTCGCTATTAAACAGACGCAAACGGGAAAAATCGATACGGTGTACGATAATTTGAATTTACCGGGCGACCCGGCCAAATTGATCTTTGTCAACATTCTGGACAATAAGCATTGTGTAATGCTTGTCGAGAGTTTTTTTGTTTTTGTTTACCGCTACTATGAATGGCAGGACCCACACTGGAAGTATCAGAGAACTGAAGTACTCGCCTGGAAAAATAGAGAATTTACCACAACGGTCGAAGCATTGGATTACCGCAACATAAAAGTTAGGAACGGAGCGGGGGACTTTATTTACAGAATGGACCTGGAAAATCGAAAAATGATCAAAGAGAAAATAAAAACGGATATACATTGACGCAACCGGGCGTCAGCTGGCGGCTATTCGTGGGAAATATGATAGATGTGGCATGAATGAAGGGAAAATTTTTTCCCTTCATTCATGCCACATCTAAGCTCGTTGCACCTATGGTCGGCTAAAAACTTAATAAAAAAACAGGCGCCACCCCGATCCGGGATGGCGCCTGTGCATAGTACCTAAAGCGAAGCGCTTACTTGTAGCTGCGTTTCACTTTCTTTTTCTTCACTTTAAAGGTGTTGCCGGCGTTGTCGTTGTTGCCCACCGGACTGCCCGTACGGATCATCGCGCAACGGAAACCGACGGTCTTGCTGGCTTTACCTTCTTCCATGAAACGACGCGTGCCCGGCGACAGCCAGAAAGCGCGGTCGGCCCAGGAGCCGCCCTTAATCACCCGCGCTTTGTCGCTGATGAGGGTGCTGATGCCGTAGCGGTATTCTACCTGCGATTCTTTGTCACCGTCCAGGTAGTTATATTCTTCCGGACGCTTGTAGTTGTCGCGGAGGGCGGTGGCCGTGGTGTCCATCAGTTCGTACTGCAGTTGACCCAGGCTATCCTTCACGATCGGTTGGCCGGTCTCCGGATCCAGTTTCTTGGTCATGAAGATATTACCGCGATAGGGGTTCAATTCGTGGTTCTCGCTGTCTTCCAGGTCGGAAGCGGTCATGGGGCGATACAGGTCGGCGGTCCATTCATTGACGTTACCGGCCATGTTGTACAGACCGAAGTCATTGGGCCAGTTGGCGCGCACCGGCGAAGGCGTGAAGGCCTTGTCGTTCAGGGCGCCGGCCATACCGCCGTAGTCACCACCACTCCGCTTGAAGTTGGCCAGCATTTGACCTTGCGACTTGTTGCGTTTCTGGTAGCGCACGGTGTTGCCGTCCCAGGGATAAATACGACGATCGGTAATCAGTTCGTCTTTGCTGGCGGCTTGATTGCCCAGCAGCGAAAGCGCGGCGTATTCCCATTCGGCTTCGGTCGGGAGGCGATAGGCGGGCAATACAATACCATCCTCGAAGCGCACGCGGCGTTCGCCACCGGTGCGGATGCCTTTCATGTTCTTGCGGGCGGCCGGCTCATATTGACCGGCGAGGTAGGCTTCCGTGTCGAAGTTATTCTCGTTTTTCTGGTCGGGAGTTGGATCGATGATGCCTTTTTCAATCAGGATCATCTCGTTCACCCGGTCCGAACGCCATTTCGAATATTCATTGGCCTGGTTCCAGCTGACACCGACGACGGGGTAGTCGTCGTAGGCCGGGTGGCGGAAGTAGGTCTCCACCAATGGCTCGTTGAAAGCCAGTTCTTCCCGCCACACCAGAGTGTCGGGCAGGGCGCGTTTCCATACTTCCGGATAGGTCTCGCTGAACGTGTTGGCCGTCCAGTAAAGATATTCGCGGTAGTCGATGTTGGAAACTTCCGTTTCGTCCATGTAGAACGACGACACCGTGACGCGACGGGCCACGTTGTTCCATTCGTAGGTGACGTCCTGGTCGGTGAGACCCATGGTGTACGTGCCGCCTTCGATCAGCACGAGATTCGGGCCGGTTGCCTGCCCCTCGTAATTGAGTTTTTCAAAACCGCCCCATTTCTGGTCATTGTACTTCCAGCCAGTGGAGCCGGAGCGCTCCTTTTTACTACCTCCGCAACTGGCCAGCAGCACGACCAACAGGACTAAGCCGAACCCGTGAATGAGTATTTTCTTCATTGTATTAAAAATACAGGTTTAAAAAAATGAGTGGCAAAAGTAGGAAAAAAAACCTTTTTCGATTCCGGGGCAGCCAAATTTAACCAAAGCCAGCCGTTCGCTCATTGAAACATCCGCAGGCAATCGTTCAGATCATTCTTGCGGCGATTGCTTTCAAACTGCATCCCGACGCTCAACTCGTAGGTGCCGCCGGCATTCTGTGCCAAACCGGACACCGTAAAGTCATAACTCAGCCCGATCTTAAAGATACCCTGCCGAAAACCGGCCAGTATAATCGCGGCGTCGCTGTTGCGAAAAGTATGCCGGAACCACAATCCGCCGTAAAAAGAACCGAAACTTCCGTAGGCGCCCAGATTCAATTGTTTGTACGGACCCTGGGCCACGAACAGAAAATTCGGGGACCAAAACGAGGCCTCCCGGCGTTTATTGCCCGCTTTAACAAGTAAGTCGATGCCGCCGTGCAGGTTGTACAGCAGGGGTAAACCGCGGGCCAGATTGTCGTTGATCAGCAGAATACCTTCGTTGGGTGTGTTCAGGTGTTTGAGGGCTACACCGCCGTACCAGCGTTCGCTCAACAGCAGCAGGCCCGCCGACACGTCGAAGCGGGTGCGGGTGCTGATGTCGGGCGTCAGTTCGCCGGACGTAAAGACTGGACCGTTGATGGGATCGAGCTGGTCGGGGAACAGCAGTTTGTCCCAGTCGAGGCTGGTCTGAATCATGCCCGCTTCCACGCCCAGGCGAATGTTGAATTGATCCGTAATGTTCAGCCGGTACGCGTAAGCGCCCGACACCCGGTTGGTCTTGTAAATGCCGTTGCCCGCATTATCGCCCACGACGTTGAAGCCGATGCCGCTGTTGAGACGGTCCAGATTTTGCTCATAAGAGAGTCCGTAGGTGCGGTAAGCATTATCGAAGCCCGTCCACTGATTGCGGTAGACGATGCCGACCCGTGGGGCGTAGGCACTGCCGGCAAAACCGGGATTGAGCTGGAGGGGCAGCGCGTAAAACTGCGAAAAGACGGGATCCTGGGCGGTCAGGCCGCTTGCAAACAGCAGGAGGCAAAGGGTAAGGAATTTGGGCATCGAAATAATTTTTCTGCTTTTCTTCAACGCTGGAACATCGGGAAAGGTATGGTGCAGCAGTGCGAAAAATTGGCTATTCGCAGCGAAGGGCTATGTAGGTGTGGCATGGATTACGGGGAATTTTTTTCAGAAAAAAAATTCCCCGTAATCCATGCCACACCTAACTACCTACAGCCGCCGGATCTTAATGTTTTTAAACCACACCAGGTTGCCATGATCCTGCAGGGCAATGCGGCCTTTATTGGATTTGCCGAAGGCGGGCATGTCCTTGAACTTGCTGGCAGCGATCATTTTGGGCCATTCCGGCGAGTTCATATCGTAGCTCACCAGTTTGTGGTCGTTCAGCCAGTGTTCCACCTTGCCGTTCTTGGAGATCAGGCGGGCACGGTTCCACTCGCCGGCGGGCTTCACGGTTTCGTATTTGCAGGCAATCAGGTCGTAGAGATCGCCGGCGCGGTGCTTGGGAATGCGGGCGTCGGGGTGGCAGGTGTTATCCAGCACCTGCATTTCGGGGCCGGTTTTCCAGACGTAGTCGTACTTCGCGGGATCTTCCACCACGTTGTAAATGACGCCGCTGTTGCCGCAAGCGCCGATCTTCCAGTCCAGCGACAATTCAAAATCCTGGTAATCGTCGGTAGTAAGAATGTCGCCACCGTTAGCCGCCTGCCAGCCGCCGTTCGGGTCGGGCTTGGCCTCCAGGTGCAGGGCGTTGTCATTGACGATCCAGGAGGGGCCGATGGTTTGTTTACCGTAATTATGCCAGCCCTTGGTGGAGGTTCCGTCGAACAGCAGCGCCCAGCCTTCGGCCTTTTCCTGTTCGGTTAGCGTGTTGTCCGCCGGTGGCGTGTAGGCCGGCCGGTCGGTTTTGGCGCCGTAGGCATCGGCGGGAATGGCGTTCATGGTATACCAGGTTTCCGTGGTCCACAGCTGGTGGCCCAGGGAACTGATGGGCAGGCGCTGTAAACGGATGTAGACCAAGTGTCCGGGCTTGATGCCGGGTATTTCCAGAAACACTTTTTTGCGATCGGCAGACACACTCGCGGAGCTGACGGTCAGGTTTTCCTGGTCCATTTTGGGGCCGCCGTATTGGTTGGTGGGTTTATACCACCATTGCTGCACACCGTAGTGGGTGGGGTCCCAGCCGTCGCCTTCGCGCAGCGGCTCGGTAAATTCGATCTCCACGCCATTGGTCTTGGCCCGCACGGCGAGCATTTCGAACACGGATTGGCCGTTGTACTTCATCCGCTGCAAGCCGTACCACAGCTTGCCTTCCTGACTCCAGTTGCCCGGGTTGCCGATACAGCCGATGTACAGTGCGCCGTCGGGACCCCAGGCCAGGCGGTGGGTACCACCTTCCAGCCCCTGGGTGAAGCGGAAGACCGTACCCTGGTAGTCGCCATTTACTTTTTCCATGAAGACCCGTTGCAGGCCGCCGTAACACACGTCGCCGTGGATGAGCTGGTCCTTGTAGGGGCCGTCGTTGAGTACGGCGGGCTGGGTGGGGGAGTTGCCGATCTCGTCCTGCGGCAGCCAGACCACCGGTTGCTGGACGGGCAGTCCCAGCACAGCCAGGCTGTCCACGGTATACGAACCGTAAAAAGCACCGGGCTTCACGTGGACGATCTTGGAGGCGGGTAACCAGTCGCCCTGGTTGTCGGCCACGAACACCTCGCCGCCGGTAGCGATGCCCACGCCGTCGGGCGTCCGCAGACCACGGGCAATGAAATCAAGGCTACCATCTTTGATGCTGATCTTCATCACTTTGCCCCGGTCAGTGATTTGCGGACGGGCACTGGCGCCGCCGGGCAGAATGGCCGTAGCGAGGGTGGCGTAGAAAAAACCGTCTTTGTAGGCCAGACCGAAAGCGAATTCATGGAAGTTTGCGGAGGCTCGCCAGCCTTTGGCGAAACACTGGTACTCGTCAATAATGCCATCCTTATTGTTATCCACCAGTTTCGTCAGTTCCTGTTTTTGCAGGATGTAAATATCGCCGTCCACCACTTTTACGCCCAGCGGCTCGGCCAGTCCTTCGGCAATTTTTTCCACTTTGATCTTGGTCGGATCACCGGAATCGACGTTTTTTAGGGCGTATACGGCTCCGGCTGCATCCCAGGTAGTGACGACCAGCCGGCCATCGGGCAGGAAATCCATGCCGGCGACTTTGGGCAGGAACTCGTCGGGGCGGGCCTGGCTGAGGTCGTAGGCCGGATGCAGGTCTTTGAGGGGCGCCCCATCGCCGGGCAGGGCAGGGTTACCACCGGCCATGGCGCCGACGCCGGCCGGCGCCTCGGAATTTTTGTGGACGAAACTGGTTTCCGGAACGGGCTTGAACTCCGCGTCGTCGTGGCGGGCCCATTTCAGGGTGATGCCACGGCCGCCGCCGCCCTGGAAATACTCCAGCCGCAAGGCATGGTAACCGCTGCGCAGCGCCACCTCGGCCTCTTTGATGTCCATGCCGTGCGGTCCATCGTTGTCGATCAGGCGATTGCCGTCCAGGTAGAGCCGGGAACCGTCGTCGGAGGCGAGCTGGAGGACCACATTATCGTCTTTCTCGAGGAATAAGTAGCCTGTGGCGACGAAGGAGAAATTATCCTTGAACGGCCCGAAATCGCCGCCGCCGGCGTCGATGTTACCGACAATAGCCGAGAAAGCGGGTGTGCCGTTGAAGTCCAGCGTGTTGAGGGTCGAAGGAGTGGTGGTGTGCTGGAACAGTTTGACAACCAGCCCGGGGATCATTTCCCGGTCGCTGACGGCGTCGTCCGGTTTTAGCCATTGTTCATTGGGAATGCTGGCCAGGTCCTTGACGGCCGCCCCTTCGCGGCCTTCGCCGTCGTCGTTGTCTTTATCCAGCGACAGTACGTACGAGACCATGGCCTTGGCGTCGTCGGGTTGCAGGTCGGGGTGGGCCGACATGGCGGCGATGCCCCAGACGCCGGAGCCGCCCTTCATGATCTTCTGGGCCAGTTTTTCGATGTTTTCCGGGATGTTCTTGTAGCGCTCGGCGATGGTTACGTAGGCGGGTCCCACCGTTTTTACCTGCTCGTTGTGGCAGGTCCGGCAATCACTTTTGGCCATGACCTTTTCACCGGGCGACAACGAGGGGCTTTCCTCATCGCTGAAAGCTGCGGCATTGGAGTTGGCATACAATGGCATGCTAACGAACATGGTGGCAAAGCGGGTCGGCTTATCGCTGCGCAGGGTAAGCGCACCGTCCAGCGCGATGGCGCTCAGGTTGCGGCCCGCCGCGGCAGGCTGCGCGGCGGTTTGTTTCCATTGTCCATTGGTTTCGATATTGGCCGCATCGGCGATGGAACCGACATTGGTACGCAGGGTGACTACTGCGCCGTCCGGGGCATTCTCTACCGTGTAAACGCGCTCGAATCCGCGCTGCTGGCCCTGTTCTACGTATTCGGGCCGCTCGTTGATGCGGATGCGCTGCCCGTCGGACAGCACCAGATCGTACATGATCTCGGCGTGGCCATCTTTGGTGTAGCGGTGGCCTTTATAGTCGGCGCGGGGCGACTGGGCCTGGCCATTCAGCGTGACCGACCAGGGTTGGCGATGTTTGTTCTCGAACCAGGCATTGCCCACGCTGGTGGGTTGGGGGCCGTGCCGCATATTGTAGACCGCACCTTCGAAAGCGGCGCCGCCCGACCAGGCCTTGTACAGGGAACAGGAATCGACGGAGTAGGCCACCCACAGGTGGTCGTTCAGCGCGAAGGTGACCATACGTGGCTGATTATCCAGGACGGAACGAAACACCCAGGGGCTGTTGGGGCGCCCGGCGTTGCGGATCGCCAGCACATCTTCATCCGAGGAACCGCAGCTGGCCAAAAATAGGCCGAACAGACCGGCGATGAGCAAAGGCAAGAAAATACGTGTACGCATTAGTGGAGAGTAGAAAGACAAAAATGGGTGAAACCAGGAATGAAAGATTCACACAGCGATCCATACGCCGCGCGGGAGCGCTTCATTTGGCCGGCAATTTCGCCCAAAGGCAAAACTTTTTTTGGGAAAAATAAAAAAAGAAGGGTGTTGTATTCGGAGAGCGGGGGATAGGGTGAAGTTAAGAGGGCGGCGGTTTGTTCTGTTTTCTGACAGATTGGGAATTTAATTCCCAATCTGTCAGAAAACCAATAACTTTGTATTATGGTAACGAGAAGTATTGGTACACATTTGCTCCAGCTGGCTGGGCAATATCCGGTCATCAGCGTTAGTGGTCCCCGCCAATCGGGGAAAACAACGTTGGTGCGTCAGATTTTTCCACATTTGGAGTATCTTAATTTTGAGGACATCGAGCTACGGTCTTTGGCAGAACGAGACCCGAAGCAGTTCTTGAGCCGGTACCCAGGCGGGTTAATTCTGGATGAAGCACAGTACGTGCCTACGCTTTTTTCGTACATTCAATTAGAAGCTGACCGACGGAAGCGGGCCGGTGAATTTGTGCTGACAGGCTCACAGAATTTTTTGCTGATGGAGAAAATCACGCAAAGTCTGGCGGGCCGGGTCGCATTGTTCAACTTATTGCCTTTCTCGGTGGAAGAACTAAAAGCTACCCCTTTTGAACGCTTTCAGGCTAGTGACTACTTGTTGCAGGGGATGTATCCGCGCTTGTATGAAGCGGGCCTTGATCCTGCTTTCTATTATCCCAATTATATACAATCCTACATTGAGCGCGACGTGCGACAATTGGTAAACGTAATGGACTTAAGCAAATTCCGCACTTTCACGGAATTGTGCGCAGGTCGAATCGGCCAGTTATACAATCAAAGCAGCGTCGGCAATGACCTGGGCATAGACCACAAAACTGCCGATCGCTGGTTTTCCATTTTGGAAACCAGTTTCATTGCCTTCACCCTGCGACCCTATTTTCGAAATTTTAACAAACGGATTACCAAAACACCCAAACTCTACTTTTACGATACAGGTGTTGCCTGTTCGCTGCTGGGTATTCGCAATCAACAGCAACTGGACAAGCACCCGATGAAGGGGCCGCTTTTTGAAAACTTTATTATTGTAGAAACCCTTAAAAACTTTTATAATCACGGTGTTCGTCCTAATATTTACTTCTGGCGCGACCAAACGGGTAACGAGATCGACCTGCTCGTAGATGAAGGGGGCACGATGTACCCTATAGAAATTAAATCGGGCCAGACCTTTCATCCCGATTTTTTTAAAGGAATTCGATATTTCAATACCCTGACGGGTAACGACCCACGTCATGCTTATGTAGTCTATGGCGGGAATCAGAATCTGGATAGTGATACGGAGAATATCAGGAGTTGGAACAATTTGCCTGAGTTTGGTCACTAAGCCGGGCTAATTAACCCTTCCCGCGCCTTCAAATCAATATTCACCAGCACCGCCGCCGATAAAAAGAACAGCGACCCGATCTTGTCGGTTTCGACGAAGTCGTTCATCAGCATGAGCAGGGTGATCAAAATGAAACAGAGTACTGCGGCCAGCAGCATCCGGCGGCGGCCGGGATCGGCAGTATGGTGATAGATGCGCTGGCCCTGGAGCATAGTCACTACGCAAAAGAACAGGAAGAACAGCAGACCGGGTACGCCCTGCTCCACCGTGGTCATCAGAAAGTAATTGTGGATGCCGGAGCGTTCGGGGTTGTCGCTGACGTAGGTCTTAAAGCTCGAAACGGTGTATTGCTGGTAAAAGAAATAAAAATTGCCGGGCCCGAAACCCACCAGCGGCTCGTCGCGGATCATGTAGGAGGCGGCCACCCAGCGGTATACGCGCTCCATGGTGGAAATATCCTCCAGTTTAGTGGTAGCTTCCAGCAGGTTCTCAAATCGCTTATGGGAAATGGCCCGTTCGTAATCGGGGGCGAACAGCAGCCAGTTGTCGCGGTCGCCGACAAAATTGAAGAACAGGGCAAAGACCAGTAGG
>JBKJKS010000541.1:0-2983 GCA_046597295.1 Saprospiraceae bacterium | reverse complement strand
CCGGTGCAGGTAGTATTTGAAATACAGCGTACAGGCGGTCAGGGAGCGGTCGCCCAGGGTCTTTGCCATCAATTGCCGGGCCTCCGCTCCGGTGACGATGCCGGCCAGCACGGCCAGCGCCTGGGCATGTTGCGAAAATGTCGCCCGCGCCGGTGTATCGGCAAAATACCCTTTACCCGCATCGAAGTACAGCCCCCGGGCTGCCGAACGCATGCGGTCCGCCATGCGGCGGTAGTCGGCGGCCAGGGCGGGATGACCCAGCGCCTGCTCCAGCTCGGCGGCGGACCGGAGGGCCAGCAGGAACTGGAAATCCAGCACCGCGGATTGCCCGTTCGCCGTCTGCGGCGCCACACCGGCTTCCCATTCCGGCGCCCAGTCGGTAAACGACCAGTGCGGCAGGTGGCCGAGCGAACCGTCGCTGCGCAGGCGGGTCTGAAAAAAAGACAGCACCGAACGCAGGGCCGGCAATTGGGCCTGCACAAAGGCGGTATCATCGCGATAGCGCCAGAAATCATGGACCATGCCGATCCACCACAGCGAGAACGGCGCAATGTACTGGTCGCTGCGGGCCGGCGCCCGGCTCCGCGTGAGGCCGTCGGCGCCCAGCGACTGTCTGATCTGTTCGATGGCGTTGCGGGGCAGGCGGTCATCGCCGCTCTGGTAGTAGGTCAGCAGCGCCTGGATGCGGGTGTCGCCGATGTACTGCAGCCGTTCGTAGTAGGGGCAGTCCATATAAGTTTCGTGGGCGCAGAGGCGGGCGGTGCGCGTGCCCACCTGCCACATGCTGCTCAGTTCGGCATTCCCGGCGTCGAAGCGGCCCCGTTGCGCCAGCGGATAGGCCGTGTACCAGCCTTGTACCGGTTGGAGTACCAGGGGTTCATCGCCGGTCCGGATGCGCAGCTCCACGTAGCGCCAGGTCCGCCACCACAGCGTTTCCCACTGCCGGTTTGCGCCGCCGTCCGGCCGGATGGAATCGTACATGCCGTACAGTTTCTTGCCGGCTACTCCATTGCGATCGTTTTTCCAGAGCGGGAAGCTGTCCATCAGCGCCTCGGCATAGGCCACGCGGATAGATGAACCCTGGCCACCCGACCACTGCAGCCGCAGGTAGGCGGTGGTGAGTTCGCCCTGATCGAGCAGCAGCCGCAGGTCGGACCGGGCCGGGATGCGGAGCGTGCTGTCGGGCCGGTAGGCACCCGTAGCCAGGCCGCTGCTTGCACGCAGCAGGGGCGCCGGGAGCCGCGTATACGTCTGTGCGGGCAGCGGATTCGGCTCCAGATTCCAGGCGTCGTACCAGGGAAACCAGTAACCGGCCGGAATGCCGGGCTGCAGCGCCTGCGGGCGCAACCAAAGGACATCCCGGAACCCCGGCTGATCCCAGCCCCAGGGGTAGTGGGCGGCCTCGAAATATTCGCCGGGACCGGCCACGTAGTAGGTCTGCAGCTGTACGCGGGTCGGCGACCAGGCCGGGCAGGGCAGGACGCGCCAGGAAGTGTCGGTATTAGCCAGCGCTTCGTCGGCCGTGGCACCCTGGAGGAGCAAGGCCGGGCGGAGGGACAGCAGCGCCAGGGGCTGATCGCCGCCGCCGTGCCAGACGCAGGCCGCCAGCACATTCTCGCCCGTTTGCAGATACGGCGCCAGATCAAGCGTCTCGTACCGCCAGTGGAGCGGCTGGCTGGCGGCCGGACCCAGGCCCGCCAGCCGGCCGTTGACGTAGAGCCGGAAACGCGGATCGGCCGACACGTGGACCGGGAACGTAGCGGGCAGCGTCGCGAGGGACAGGGTTTTACGAAAAAGGTATACGCCATAGCCCTGCTCCGCCGCGCCCGGCGGACCGATCCACTGGGCCGGCCATTTCTCCGTCAGCAATTGCTGGCCGGGCAGCAACAGTGGCCAGAGAAACAGTAAAACGCTTATAGGCTGCCACTTTGGACGCATCGTGGCCATTTAGATTTGAATGCCCTGCGCGAGCAGCTTTTTCCACTCCGGATGTCTTTTCACGTAGGTTTTGACAAAAGAACACCAGGGCACCAGTTTCAGGTTGTTGTCCTGGATATACTGCAGCGTTTTCTCCACAATGGCGCTGCCGACGCCCTGGCCCTCCAAAGCGGCCGGCACTTCGGTATGGGTCAAAGACATGCGGTTTTTCTGTAGCTCATACTCGATCCTGGCCTTCTGGCCGTCGACCACCAGTTCGAACTGGCGGGAGGTTTCGTTGTTGACTAATGGTAAAGCGTCCAGTTCCGGTGTCATAGTGTGCGCGTGTCATGGGGGTGAGAAAAGAAGAAAACAGACCAATGGGGATCTGGTTTACGGCCCCGCCATCGACGCACAAAAGAAAATTAAAAAACGGACTTTCCCAGCTCCTTTATTTCCTTTGCTCCGTATGTATACCGTACAAAAAGATCATGTCTATGCGCAACCACCAATTTTACTTCGCTTTTTGCCTCCTGGGCGCCTCGATGTGGGGCTGTCAAAAGGAAACCGTGCTGGCGCCAGGCGTCTCCCCGGCCGCTTTCACCCCGACCATCCTGAGTTTCACCGTGGGCGACCGCAGTTACGACCTGGACGTCGTTTCAACGTCCGATGCTGCCCACGGGCAGGTCTGCCAAAGCAATCAGGGCCCTGCTTATGAACCCGGTGGTGATCTGGTCGCCGATTGGACCCGCTACGCCGTGGCCGGCAAGTTCCTGACCATTACCCGCCAGCAGGCAGCTGCCGGCGCTGCCTTGCGGCTGACCCTCGTCGGTACCATCGACCTGGATGCGATGACGCTGCCGGCCACCCTGGCCAGCGCCCACCTGATCCTGGCCGACCCGGCCGGCATCCTGACCCCATCCGACGATCCGGCCGTCAATGGTCGCGAGCGGACCTACGATGGCGTGGGCGATGCGGTAACGCTGACCATTACCAGCCAGCGTGGTAATGCCATCGAGGGTACCTTCAGCGGCGAGCTGACGGCCAATGGCGGGGCAAGTGTGCA
>JBKJKS010000292.1:0-4562 GCA_046597295.1 Saprospiraceae bacterium | reverse complement strand
GCAAAACGGTGCAGATCATTCCGCACATCACCGACGAGATCAAACGGCGTATGCTGCTGCTGGGCCAGACCGGCCGCTACGATATCGTCATCACCGAACTCGGGGGCACGGTCGGCGATATCGAATCGCTGCCCTACGTCGAATCGGTCCGCCAGGTCCGCTGGGAACTGGGCCGGGACAATTGCATCGTCATCCACCTGACCCTGGTCCCGTACCTGAAAGCGGCCACCGAACTGAAAACCAAGCCTACCCAGCATTCGGTAAAGGAGTTGCTGAGCCTGGGCGTACAACCCGATATTCTGGCCTGCCGCACCGAACATCCGCTGGGCGACGATCTGCGCCGCAAACTGGCCTTGTTCTGCAACGTGGAAATGTCGTCGGTCATCGAAGCCATCGATGCCGAGAGTATTTACGATGTTCCGCTCCTGCTATTGAAAGAGCGCCTTGATGCGGTGGTCATCTCCAAATTACACCTCAAAGACCGGAAAGAACCCGATCTGGCCTCCTGGAAAACGTTTTTGGGAAAACTCAAAAATCCCCTGCACGAAGTACGGATCGGCCTCATCGGCAAATACAATGAGCTGCCGGACGCCTACAAATCTATCTATGAGTCCTTCGTCCACGCCGGAGCGATGAATGAATGCAAGGTGCGCGTGGTGCCGATCCATGCGGAGGCCCTGGAAGGCGGTATGAAGACCGTGAGCCAGACGTTGGCCAACCTGCAGGGTATTCTGGTGGCTCCCGGCTTCGGCGAGCGGGGCATCGAAGGCAAGCTGACCGCCATCCGCTACGCCCGCGAGCAGAACATCCCGTTTTTCGGCATTTGCCTGGGCATGCAGACCGCCTGCGTGGAATTTGCCCGCAACGTACTGCAACTGGAGGGGGCGGCTTCCACGGAGGTGAATCCCAATACGCCCCATCCCGTCATCGCCATGATGGCCGAACAGAAAAACGTGACCCAGAAGGGCGGCACCATGCGCCTCGGCGCCTATGACTGCGAATTAAAAAAGAAGTCGAAAGCCCAGCACGCTTATCAGCGACTGCACATCAGCGAGCGCCACCGCCACCGCTGGGAGTTCAACAATGCTTACCTGGAGCAATTTGAACAGGGCGGCCTGCTGCCCACCGGTACCAATCCGGAATCCGGCCTGGTCGAGATCATGGAACTGAAAGACCACAAATGGTTCGTGGGCGTCCAGTTTCACCCGGAACTGAAAAGCACGGTGGAGAATCCGCACCCGCTGTTCGTGGATTTCGTGAAGGCGTGTATGGGTTGAATTTTTACCGTGACTTCCCGATTGTCCAGCCCACATAGAAACCCGCCATGAAATCAGCGGTTTCATAAACACCCGGCCGCCGCTGAAAAAAGAAAGTCCCATCGCCCCCCAACGATCCGGTGTCGGGCGGTAAGGCGCCGTCCGTAATGCGGAGTTTTCGCCAGCCCAGCCCCACGTAGGGTTCCAAAAAAAACCGCCGGCTCCGGCCCAGGTAGTGTTGACTGCCAAATCGTACGGCGAACCCCTGGGTGACCAGGCGCTTGCGGTGGAGTATCCATTCAGCGTATTGATCCCCCTGGCGGCTTATGGTGGCGAAGCGATCATTGTTGACATCGATATATTTGAAGACAAAGCTGAGGTAGTTGTATCGCCGGTCTGATCGCTGCAGATAATACTTTACAGCCGGCTGCACTTTCAGGCCCCGGTACGTCTCTTCCTTTTTAGCGGCGAAGACATCGGAATTTACCACCACACCGATGCCCAGGTCTATTCCCCAGCGGCGGGAGAAGGGCAGATCGGCGTGCACATCGACCGACTGCTTGTAAGGATTGACGAGATTGAAGGGCGCAATTTTCAGGGTGAACGGAAGTCGCTTCGGATCTGGATAGGGCACGTTTTCCTGTCCCCAGGCAAGTACGGGCAACCACAGCAAACAGAAGAGAACGGTCCGCATCATTTGGAAATCTGGCCGAGTTTTCGGATCTGCGTAATGGTGCTGATATCGAATATTTGAAAGTCCGTTTTGGAGGAAACGATTATTTTCTGCCCATCCACGATCAGATCGTAGGGATCGGTAATATCCAATGTGTAACCGGTTTCCACCAGCATCTTGGGGTTGGTAATATCAAAAATTCGCAATTGATCGCTGCCCTCGTCGCACACGAACAAATAATTGTCTTTGTACCCTAAGCCATTGGGAATATCTAAATCATAGGTGCCCACCACTACCGGCGCCGATTTATTCGTGATGTCATAGACCACCAGGGCACTCGTTGCGGACACCCTGCCACAGGCATTGAGCACGATCTTGATGGTGGAGTAGGCGTAATTGTCCTTCACCGCCACCGGGTCGCAACCGGTAAAACCAATGTCGGTGAGCCGGTCCGACTGCGACAGAATGGACGGTGCGGCCGGATTGTCAATATTCAGAATATACAAAGCCGTCGTGGAGCCCAGAAAAACAGTGCCGTCGTAGACCGTAATGGTTTCCAGGCCGTCATCGGTCGGCAGCGTATGCACCAGTTTCGGATGGTTTTTTTGCTGAATGTCATAGGTCTGCACTTCATTAAAGTTGAGGACGTACATATAGTCCTGATGGATCGCAAAACGGGTGATAGAACCTGATTTTCCGGTATTTCCTTCCAGGGATTCCAAATCTGCCATGCTACAGGCGAAGCATAAGAGGGCAATGGATGTTGTAAAAAGCAGACCTTTCATTTTCCAGATTTTATAAAGTTCAATTTGATCTGGCACCACCGTTTAGTTGGTCGTTATACACCTGGCATTTTCCAGGGTGGCGTCCTCCCAGTCGATGACGGCCCCTTTTGATTCGTCCACGCATTCAAAGATGCCTTCATACAGGGGCGGATAGAGGGCCGGATTAATGGCGTCGATCAGCCGGTCGGTTTCCTGGATCTGTTGCAGATTGCTGATATCGATGACCACTAAATCTTTCCAGCTGTCGGCATAGAGCACATGGCCCGCAATGACGAAGTCCGTAATGGCGGGTATTTTGAAAAAAGCGACGTTGATGGTGTTCAGGGAGTCCGCAATGTTGAAAACGTGGATTCCTTTACCCTGTTCCAGGATAAAAAACAGGGTATCCTGCAGGAAAATGGTACCGGATAGTTGAATCGGTCGGGGCGGTTCATTACCGATAGCGCGTAATTCGCTCAAGGCGATATACACCGGTTTTTTGCCTAAGCCGTCATAAAAATCGCGCTCTTCCTTGTCACAACCGCTCAACAGGAACAGCAGTAAACCGAGTACGGTCAGGCCAGGTAGGTGGCGTAGCAGGCAGCTGGGATTTTCCATGGTTCCCTAAGGACGAAAATTCAAGCGAAAAGGTTGGGCTGGCCCGGTAATGAACGGTTACGCAGTCTGCAGGCAGCTCGGCGGATTATTTAAACAGGCGCCCTCCCGAATCCCGGAAGGGCGCCTATTCTTTATTTGTGTAAAGGCACTGTCTCACTTCCCCACCACCAGCTGCCGGGTCACTAATCGCTGGCCGATCCGGATCTTGGCTAGGTAGGTGCCCCGCGGCAAAGTGCTGACGTCCAGTCGGTTACTGGCCTGCAGCAGCGCGGTATCCAGCACGGCCTTGCCGCTGGCATCATACAGGGTCAGCTGAGCCGGGGCAGAGGTGGCCAGTTCCACCTGCACCAGCTGCACCGCCGGGTTGGGATACATCCGTACCAGGCTGGCGTCGTCCGGTTCGTGGCTCGCCGAGGTGGCGCTGAAAATGACTTTTTTGCTGGATTTCAGCACGTTATCCCCGCTGTTATTGCCATTGTTGTTGGAGGCCAGGCTCACGAAATAAAAGCGCAGGCTGTCCGCAGCCAGCGTGGCGGGGGCGGTCCACGAAAATGTCCAGGACGTGCTGCCGCCGCTCAAAAACTTGGGCGTGGATTGCCGGATGTACTGCCGGCTGGAAAAATTACCCGTGTTGCTGCCCGTTCCGGCGGTGAGGTTGCCGCATTTGGCATTGCTGGCATCCAGGCAGGTCAGCTGGAAGCCGGCTTTCACGGCGTTGCTGGTGTGGGTAAGCGTGATCTGGTAGGTTTGGCTGGGTCTCACCGTATCGGGCAGGCCACTGAGGCTGACCGAACCGGTCAAAGTGCCGGCATTAATATGGCAACCGGCCTTGGCGCAGGTGGTCTCGCTGGGGGCGCCGGTGTTGCCGAGGGGTGGATTGTTGGGGTTGCGTAGCGTGCTGGTCAGCATCGCCCATAGCGCGAGGGTACCGATGACGGTAAGGAGAGATTTGAATTTCATGTGTGTTATTTGTGTGAGAAAAGACGAAGGTAGGGACACCGTGCAACGTCTAAAGTTTAAAAGCCGGCTAAGCCAAATATGAGCCAAACCCTCCATTAGCCGTTCAGCGAACCCATGGCGCGCTCGGGATAACGCTGCCCGGCCACCGCCTCTGCCGGCATCAGCTGACGCAAATGCTCCAGTTCGTCCGCGCTGAGCGGAAGAGACTGGGCCTGCAGGTTTTCTTCCAGGTATTTGACGCGCTTGGTACCCGGAATGACGAAAATATCGTCGCCCTGGTGCAGCAGCCAG
>JBKJKS010000246.1:0-5839 GCA_046597295.1 Saprospiraceae bacterium | reverse complement strand
GTTTTATGCAGCCGACGCCGACCTATAAACTGCCGTCGTCATGTTGAACAGGTAGTTAGCAGGTAAACGGGGGGAAAGGCTTTTTTGTTTAAGTTTTCTCAAAGTAATCAAGGGAATGTTTAAACAAAAAACTTCCATTGCCGGTGTCTCCCCCGTTTGCTTTGGCTACGCGGATCGTTTAGTACGCCGGCCACCCGCTTCTTTTCGCAGCCTTCCTTTTCGGCCGGGTTAGAGTTCCCTGCAGCATTACGACACGAATTTTTCCGAAATTCATCCGCCGATTGGGGCGATTTATCCAACTATTTTCCCTTCGGCAGGCGCTGTTTCTATCCTTGTGGAAACATCTACATCAACAGCGGATTCTATTTTTTCAATCAGACATGAAAAACACCTCACCTAAACGTAAGAATCGCACCCTCCTCTACGCCCTGCTCGGCCTGCTGGCCCTGCTCATTGTCGCCGCCACGCTGAAGGCCCGCCAAAAGCCAAAAGGCGACGAGGTGAATGCCGAGAAGGTAACGCGCCGCACGATTCGCGAAATGGTCAGCGCCAGTGGTAAAATATTTCCCGAAACGGAAGTCAAGATCAGTTCGGACGTCTCGGGCGAAGTGGTCGAATTGTACGTGAAAGAGGGCGATTCGGTGACCATTGGTCAAATACTGGCCAAAATCAAACCCGACGAGTACCAGAGTGCGCTGGAACAGGGCCAGGCGTCGGTGAGCACCGCCCGCTCCCAGCGCCAGATCTCCTCTTCCAACGTACAGGGCAGCAGCGCGCAAATTGAACAATTGCGGGCGGAGAAGTCCCGCGCCACTGCCCAGTTGGAAACGGTGCGGCTGACCCACCGCCGCAACGAGCAGTTGTATAAGGACGGCGTCATTTCCACCGCCGAATTCGAGGCCTCGGTCGGTAACCTGCGCGCCGCGGAAAGTGGCGTGGCCGCCGCCGAAGCCAGCGCCCGCTCCGCAGAGAGCAACCTGGCCAGCGCCCGGGAGAACGTCCGGGTGTCGGAATACGGCATCAGCAGCGCCAATGCCCGCTTGAAGGAACTGCGCACCAGTTTGCAAAAAACCATCATCACCGCCCCGGTGAGCGGTATCGTCAGCAAACTGAACATCGAGCGCGGCGAACGGGTGCTGGGCATGCTCCAAATGACGGGTACCGAGCTCATGCGCATCGCCAACCTGCGCAGCATGGAAGTGCAGGTCGACGTGGTGGAAAACGACATCCTCAAGGTCAGCGTCGGCGACGAGGCCGACATCGAAGTGGACGCCTACCTGGGGCGTAAGTTCAAAGGCAAGGTGTCCGAAATTTCGAACAGCGCCAGCAACGTGGGCGTTGCCGGCATGAGCCTGAATACGGACCAGGTGGCCAACTTCGTGGTCAAGATCCGGGTGGATGCGGCCTCCTACCTCGACCTGGTGCAGGACGGACGCCGCTATCCCTTCCGGCCGGGCATGTCCGCCGCCGTGGATATTTTCACCCATACGGCCGACAGCACCCTCACCGTGCCGCTGATCGCCGTGACCGCCCGCGACGACGACAAGGAAAAAGATAAAAAAGTCGAAGCCAGGGCCGGCAGCGAACCGACGACCGGAAGCGACGACATCAAGGAAATCGTGTTCGTGGTGGCGGGTGATACGGTGGCCGTCCGGGAAGTGAAGACCGGCATTCAGGGCAACGAGTACATCGAAGTGCTGTCCGGTGTGCAGGAAGGCGATATGATCGTCACCGGACCCTACTCCGCAGTGAGCCGCAAACTGAAAAGTGGGTCACGCATCATTGTGACCGATAAAAAGGTGGGGGATGCGTCTAAGGATAAGAGGAAGGTGGAGGTGGATTAATTTCAAGGGGCAAAAGGCAAAGGGCAAAGGGCAAAGAACAAAATCTGTTTCTTGCCTTTTGCCGTTTCAAAGCGGACTTTCTTGTCGAAAGCAGCCCCGAAGACGCTACTTTTGCGGCGCCGTTCCGGCTTTTTGCCCCGGCATTTTTTATGGAAAATCAAGAATTTACTTCCCCCACTACGGCCAGTCTGCCGAAGAACGGCCGCGCTAAGGCCATCAATTTATCCTCCAACACCACCCTCTTCTGGCGGGTGTTTCTGCCCATCTTCGGCACCGTGCTGGCTACGGCTCTGGTGGCCGCCCTGCTGCTGACTGATCGCGAAGAGATGTATCTGCCCTTCCCGGTGCTGTGGCTGCAAGTCCTGGTAGCCCTCTTCTGGCTGGGCTGGTGCTACTTTGTCTGGCGCATCCTCTGGCGATTGAAGCGCGTCGACGCCGATGACACCCACCTCTACGCGACTAATTACTGGACCACCGTGCGCTACCCCTGGACCGACGTGGAACGGGTCGAAACCCAGCAACGCTGGGGTCGGCGCATCGTGCACATGCACCTGCGGGCGCCGGGACGTTTCGGACAGCGTATTTCGTTTTTGCCCGGCAGCAGCTTTGCGGGCTGGCTACAGGAAAATCGGGAAAAAGCGTCTTGGGCGGTCAATTAATGCCGGAATCGGCGGACTTGGAAGTCCACCCTACTTCATGCCCGCCAGGCGCAGGCGCTCCCAGATGCCGAAGAGCAGTTCGTTGCGCGTGCTCGCCGATGCCAAACATCTGATACTCGAGGAAGGAACGAAATTTCATATTTTTTTCGGCTTGCGCAAAGTAAACACCCGTGAGATGTTGAAACCGAAACGAATACCACTCAGCAGGCGGTTCTCGTCGTTTTTGAAGAACCAGTCTTCGTTGGTTTCCGTGATGAAACCCTTGTAGGTCATATCCTCCGAGTTGGTGAAGTGCATCGAAAACACGTGGCCGCCGGTCTCGACCTCCAGCCCTACCGAGAGTGAACTGGCGTAGGCCTGGCTGATCTGGCCTTCGGGCACGTAGTAGTACTCGGCATTGATGGCCATGCGCTTGGTGAGCTTGATGCGCCCGCCCGCCCCAACGGCGAACACGTCGTTTTTATCGCCGGTGGTCGGCACCAGGTTGCGATGCACCAGCGTCGGCATGAGCTGGAGCGACAGGCGTTCGTTGAATTTACGCGCGAGCAGCAGCTGGTGGGTGTAATAGAGGCGGGATTCGAATTTATTATCGCGCTCCGTATCGGAAAATTTCAAGGTCTTGATCTGGCCGTCCAGCAGGTACGATAGGGAGACGGGCATGTTTACCTGTCCGGTACTCTGGCGCAGGATCTTGAATTTGGCAAAACCGTCGATGATCTTTTCCCGTCCGCCGCGACCGATGCCGATCATCAGCCGGGGCGTGAGGCCATAGTCGAACCCGATACGCACGTTGGCGTTGTCCAGGCCAAAAAAGTCATAGAAACCCTGGCGCAGCGGCGTGAAACGGTGCGAGATCTTGAAATCGAGCACCCCCGGCGCCGTATTTTCAATAGAGTGCCCATTGATGATCCGATTGGATTTGAAGGTTGCGATGGTGTATTCCGTCGTCGGTTCGTCGGGCAGTTGGGCGAGCAGGTCGTCGTCTTGAGCAGACAGCAACCCGGTGTGGATCAACATCAAAAGGAGGAGAAATTTTTTCATAAAATATTGATTTTTAATTGTTTGTAAAATTAGTGCCGAATATATCAACCAGGCTTTCTTACCATCGAAAAAGGCCATCGGAATGCTATCCAATGGCCTTTTTTGAATGGCTAAACTCTTACTGCATCGGTTTCAGCAGGGCTTCCACCAGCACTTTGATTTCTTTGGCAATCTTATCGCGCACCACCCCGGGGATGGAAATGCCGTAATCGGCAGCGGCCACGTTAAAAGTGGCATGGAGGGAAATATTGCCCCCGTTGACTTTTACGGTGCCGGTCACATCCATCGCTTTGGTGACGCCGTGCATGGTCATCTGGCCGTTCACTTTGGCGATGTATTTACCGTCCTGCGTAAAGTTTATCTCGCTCAGGTTGGTGATCGTGCCTTTGAACTGGGCACTGGGGTATTTAGATGACTCCATGTAGTTCTCGTTGAAGTGCTCCTGCATCAGGGCCTTCTCCATTTGAAAACCTTTGATGAGGACTTTCCACTCCATTTTGCCGGTCTTGGTGTCCAGTACGCAGGTGCCACTTTTGGTGGTCGCTTCTATTTTTTCCAGCGGCGAAGTGGCGTCGAATTTCACCGCGGCGTCGCGGGAAAAAAAACGCTGTGCGGCCAGCGGATCGGCCAGCAGCAGCAAGGCGGCCAAGAACAAGATATTTTTCATAAGACGTTGATTTTGAGTATGATGTGGAAGTATTGCCGGGACGATGAGAAGGGTTTATTTCTTCACCTCCACGCAGCGCGATAATTGCACGTCCAGATTATAGCCGTCGCATTTTCCTTTTAAGGTGATGGTCTCGCCCACTGGAAATTCGGTGCGTGGGTGTTGGGCCAGCGAATCGAGGGTACAATATACGCCGAATTCCTGCCCGGTCCCGAGCATGACCTTCACCGTGCCGGCTTCGATACTGGTCTCTTTCACCGGACCGGTTACCGCGATCGTCTTGCCAAGGTATTTATCATTGGCGGCATCTTCCGCAGCACTGTATTCCGTGAGCAACTGGGCAGCTTCCAGGACGGCTTCCGCCTGGGAAGTGACCATGTTCTCTTTGGGCTTGTTCCACTGGTAATATCCGACGGCCAGACCGGCCAGGGCGATGATCAACAGGGCAAGGATGGCTTTTTTCATTTTTGTTGCATTTGACCCATCAGGTGTTTAATTATTGGGCGCCCCGGCATTCACCCAGGCGGCTATTTTTTCGCGGTTGCACAGGCTCATCAGACCGGACTGGGGCATGGGGTTGATGGGATCGTTGATGCGCTCCACCAGTTTGCCGCTGGTGGCATAGTCGTGCAGCGTCTCATAATCCTCGAAGGGATAGCCCGAAATATTGGAAGCCACCGTGTGACAGGAATAGCAATTGGCCTGTAAAATTTCTTTGATCTCCACGCTATAACGCATTGCAGTCGTGTCACACGCGGTCTGGGGGCCATACAAGTCTTCTTCATTGTAGTACGTACAGGCAGTGGGCAGCGCGAGCAGCGCCCAGCCAGCCAAAAATCCGGAGAAAAATAGTAGTTTTTTCATATATTTAAAAGGTGCAGTTTTAACCGGCCACAAAGAAGCCGTCTTTTTATCTTTGAAATGGTTGGCCAGTCTAGAGACTGCGGTTAAGGGTCGTTGGTGCAGGGGACAATGGAGGCCTGCGCAAAGTTTAATTTTTAACGCGAATGTTTCTGGTACGACCCCTGACACGTTGAAAGCAGGGAGGCCGGTAGTCGCTCAACAATGGTCCGTTATGCTTGTTTACCTGCCACCCCAAATTAAAAATGCTTAAAACAGCACAAGAACGCGATGGCGGAAAAAAAGAATTGGAAGGGCTGGTTCCGGCAGTTGGGTGTAGCCGGCTTTTTGTTTTTTTTGGTCAAAGGGCTGGTCTGGCTGGCCGTGTTTTTCGGCCTGTTCAAAGCCTGCGGTGACCCGGCCTAGGCCGTTTACGAAAACGCTACTTTTTTAAAACAAAAAGTTTTTGCAATTTCGCGCCCTCAAGTTTCCTGACCATCCATGACCGCTAAAAAAAACAAGACGCCAGTCGCCCTGCCGCCCGAAACGGCGGACTACGACGTGGTGGATCCCCACCACATCGTCATTAAAGGCGCACGGACCAATAACCTGCGCAATGTAGACCTGCGCATACCGAAAAACCGGCTCGTGGTGGTCACCGGCGTCAGCGGTTCCGGCAAGTCCTCGATCACCATGGACACGCTCTAAGCCGAGGGGCAGCGCCGCTACGTGGAGAGCCTCTCGAGCTACGCCCGGCAATTTCTGGGGCGCATGAAAAAGCCCGATGT